>NZ_JBGLZF010000044.1:0-44907 GCF_047304405.1 Pseudomonas sp. Pseusp11 | reverse complement strand
GGGATGTGACGTTCAGCAAGCTGGATATCGATCAGGATAGGTATTCCCTGAAAGACCGCAGGAATCCACCCTTTGTGGCGAGGGTGCTTGCTCCCGTTGGGCTGCGCAGCAGCCCCCGTTTCCCGTAAAGCAATCCGCGTTGCGTGTTTTGCGACTGCTGCGCAGTCTAGCGGGAGCAAGCTCCCTCGCCACAGGTTCTGGGCTAGCCAGACGCATTTATTACAACGGCAAATGCCGACTCAACAACGCCCGCAACGCCGCCGGCTTCACCGGTTTGGCCAGGTAATCCAGGCCCGCTGCATGCACCTGGGCCACGGTCTCCGGCCGTCCATCGGCGCTGATCACCACCCCCGGCACCGGCTCGCCCAATTGCGTGCGCAACCACGCCATCAAGTCGGTTCCGGTCTCGCCATCGTCCAGGTGGTAATCCACCAGCGCCAACTGCGGCCGCATCCCGTCGTTGAGCAGCGTCGCGCATTCATCACGGTTGCGCGCGGTCCAGACCTGGCAACCCCAGCGCGTGAGCAGGCTGTTCATGCCGATCAGAATGCTGTCCTCGTTATCGATGCACAGCACCTGCGCGCCGCCGAGCAAATGGCCATTGAGTTCGGCAACCTTGGCCGGCACCGCGGCTTGTGCCCGAGCCAATGGCACGCTGACACTGAATACACTGCCGCGCCCCGGCCAGGAGCGTACGCGCAAAGTGTGACCGAGCACGCGGCACAGTCCATCGGCAATCGCCAGTCCCAGGCCCAGGCCTTTCTCGGCCCGGGTCTGGTGGCTGTCGAGGCGTTTGAACTCTTCGAAAATCACCTGTTGTTTGTCTTTCGGAATACCCGGTCCACGGTCCCAGACCTCCAGGCACAGCTCGCCGTTGCGCCGCCGAACGCCGAGCAGCACGGGGCCTCTGGCGTAGCGGAAGGCATTGGTCAGGAAGTTCTGCAAGATCCGTCGCAGCAGTTTGATGTCGCTGTCGACCCGTAGCGTGCTGCCCCGGACGCGGAATTTCAGCCCCTGTTCCTGAGCCAGTGCCTTGAACTCGGCCCCCAGCGTGTCAAACAACTCATTGAGCACGAAGGGCTTGCGATCAGGGTTGATCTTGCCGCTTTCCAGGCGGGAAATATCCAGCAGATCACTGATCAGGTCTTCGGCCGAACGCAGTGAGCTGTCCAGGTGATGAACCAGCTTCTGCGCTTCGCTGGACAAACCCTCTTCCTGATGGGAGAGGGCGGCAGAGAACAGCCGCGCGGCGTTCAGCGGTTGCATCAAGTCATGGCTGACGGCGGCCAGGAAACGGGTTTTCGACTGGTTGGCCGATTCGGCGGTGCCCTTGGCTTCGGTCAGGGCAAGGTTGAGTTGCGACAGTTCGTGGGTCCGTTCGGCGACCCGCCGCTCAAGGCCTTCATTGGCTTCGGTCAGCGCCTGTTCGGCTTCGCGGAACGCGGTGATGTCGGTGAAGCTCATGACGAAACCGCCGCCGGGCATCGGGTTGCCGATCAGCTCGATCACTCGGCCATTGGGGAACAGTCGCTCGGAGGTATGGGCACGGCCCTGACGCATCCAGTGCAAGCGGCGGGCGACATGCACTTCCGCTTCGCCGGGGCCACACAGGCCGCGTTCGGCGTTGTAGCGAATGATGTCGGCAATCGGCCGGCCGACGCTGATCAAACCGTCGGGGTAGTTGAACAGCTCCAGGTAGCGCCGGTTCCAGGCCACCAGTTTCAGCGACTGGTCGATTACGCTGATGCCCTGGGTGATGTTCTCGATGGCGCCTTGCAGCAGGGCACGGTTGAATTGCAGCACTTCCGAGGTTTCGTCGGCGATCCGTACGACGTCCTCCAGTTGCATTTCCCGACCTTCGATGGCGGCTTTTACCACCGCCCGAGTCGAAGAGGCGCCGAGTACACCGGCCAGCAAGCGTTCGGTATGGGCGATCCATTCACCGTCGGCGTTCTGGTTCGGGTTGAAACCTTTGCCCTGGCGGTAGGCGAAACGGATGAAGCTCTGACGGGCCCGTTCTTCGCCGACAAACCGGGCAGCCAGTTGCAGCAAATCGTCGATCTGTACCGCCAGCATCGAGCGGGCGCTGGGGCGGGGGCTGATTTCCTGGCCGATGAAACGACCGGCCTGCCAGTGCTCCGAAACCCGCGTGCGTGACAGCACCGAGACCCAGGCGAACAAGGTGAAGTTACCCGCCAGGGACAACACCACGCCTTGAGTCAGCGGCGTGATCGGCAGGTTCAGCGGGTTGCTTTGCAGCCAGGCCAGGCCCGGAAAACTGCTCAAGGGCAAGCCGAGGCTGTTGGCGGCAACCGGCAACACCAGGGTGTAGAACCAGAGGAATGTCCCGGTGGCCAGCCCGGCGAACACGCCACGGCGGTTAGCCTGTTTCCAGTACAGCGCGCCGAGCATGGCCGGGGCCAGTTGGGTCACGGCGGCGAAGGCGATCTGGCCGATGGTCGCCAGGCTCGCGGTCGAGCCCAGCAGGCGATAGCTGACGTAGGCCAGCAGCAGAATGACCACAATGCTCACCCGGCGCACCGAAAGCATCCACTGGCGGAACACTTCGAATGGCCGTTCGGCGTTGTTGCGCCGCAGCAACCATGGCAGCAGCATGTCGTTGGAGAGCATGGTCGACAGCGCCACACTGGCCACGATCACCATGCCGGTCGCCGCTGAAGCGCCGCCGATAAACGCCAGCATCGCCAGGGCAGGGTGAGATTGGGCCAGCGGCAGGCTGATGACGAATGAGTCCGGCAGCACTGAGCTGGGCAGCATCATCTGACCGGCCAGAGCGATCGGCACCACAAACAGCGCCGCCAGCGCCAGATAGGCCGGGAACACCCACTTGGCCAGGCGCAGATCCTGGGGATCGATGTTTTCCACCACGGTCACATGAAATTGCCGGGGCAGACAGATGATCGCCATCATCGCCACACCGGTCTGCACCACCATGGACGGCCAGTTGATGGTTTCCTTCCAGTACTCTTCCAGGCGCGGGGCGAGCATGGCCTGGTCGAACAGGTCGTCGAAACCGTCGTACAGGCCGTAGGTCACGAACGCGCCGACCGCGAGAAAAGCAAACAGCTTGACCAGCGATTCAAAGGCAATCGCCAGCACCATGCCGCGGTGGTGTTCCGTGGCGTCGAGGTTGCGGGTACCGAAAACGATGGTGAACAGCGCCAGCACCAAAGATACGATCAGTGCGGTGTCCTGCGCGCGCGTGCCCATGGCGTCGGCGCCGGCGCCGATCAACAGGTTCACGCCCAGCACGATGCCCTTGAGCTGCAAGGCGATGTAGGGCAGCACGCCGACCAGGCAAATCAGCGCGACGACTACCGCCAGGGACTGGGATTTACCGTAACGGGCGGCGATGAAGTCGGCGATGGAGGTGATGTTCTCCTGCTTGCTGATCATCACCATTTTTTGCAGGACCCACGGCGCGCACACCAGCAGCAAGATCGGCCCGAGGTAGATCGGCAGGAAGGACCAGAGTTGTTCGGCCGCCTGGCCCACGGCGCCAAAGAACGTCCAGCTGGTGCAATAAACCGCCAGCGACAGGCTGTACACCCAGGCACGCACCCGTGGCGGCAACGGCGTGCTGCGACGGTCGCCGTAAAAGGCGATGGCGAACAGGATGGCCATATAGGCCAGGGCGACAGTGGCGATCAGCCCGGTGGACAGCGACATGGTAACTCCAGACAAAAGACATCCGGGACTGCGCCCGATCCAGACAGTCTCGCATGACCGCCTGAGTTAGTCAGTGTCGACCAAGGTCGTGGCGTGGCGGGGTGTCGCAGGTTGGCAGTCAGTTGGATTGCTGGAGTCTTTTCGGGCCTCTTCGCGGGCAAGCCTCACTGACTCAACGCAATATCGATCAGCCGATGCAACTCTTCAACCTCCAGCGCCTGCGCCGCAAACAGGATGCGAAACACCGTCGGTGCCACCACCATATTGATCAGCCGGTCGACACTTGGCCGTGGTTGATCGGGATAGCGATCCAGAATCGTCTGCAACTGCCCGCCAATGATCGTCACGCAATAGCCCGGCGTGGCGCTGGATTGCACGTCGCGCATCATGTTGCGCCCGGGTTCGGAACTCATTTCGTCCAGATACTGCTCCGCCCAGGCCCGCACGTCCCCACGCAGGCTGCCGGTATTGGCCGGCTCACTGTCAGGGCGCATGCGGGCGAGGGCGACATCGGCCAGCAGTGCCGACAGATCACCCCAGCGCCGGTAAATGGTCGACGGCGTCACCCCGGCCCGGGCAGCAATTTGCGGCACCGTCACGCAGGCGCGGTCCTGCTCTTCAAGGAGCGCGCGGACGGCCGAATGAATCGACTCTTGAACCCTGGCACTTCTGCCACCGGGGCGTAAACCTTCTTTAATAGCCATGCAATGGACCTTAACACAAAGAATTTGCTTTAAGAGAAGGCCAGTAGCACACTCCGCAAAAGCAAAAAATTAGCTTTTGCGGAGTGTGCTCATGTCTCTTCCAGCGACAAATCGTTCCAGCCTGTGGTTTCTGGCGATCACCTTACTCAGTTTTCTCGCCGCTTCCACCGCGCCGACCCCGTTGTATCACCTCTATCAGGAACACCTGCAATTCTCGGCTGCGACCCTGACCCTGATTTTCGGTGTCTACGCCCTCAGCTTGCTGGCGGCGCTGCTCACGGTCGGTTCGCTGTCGGATTATCTGGGGCGCAAACCGGTGATTTTTACCGCCGTGTTGCTGAATATGCTGGCGATGTTGCTGTTCATCAACGCCGACAGCGTCGCCTGGTTGATCGGAGCGCGAGTACTTCAGGGGTTTGCGACGGGAATGGCCACCGCCGTCTTGAGTGCGGCGCTGCTGGACACTGATCGCCAGCAAGGACCGATGGTCAACAGTGTTGCGCCGTTGCTGGGCATGGCGCTGGGGGCCATGGGTTGCGGATTATTGGCCGAGTTTGCGCCCCTGCCGCTGCAATTGACCTATTGGGTGTTGTTCGCGCTGTTTGTGATGCAAGCGCTGTACGTCTGGCGCCTGCCGGAAAGCGTCAGTCGACAGCCGGGTGCCTGGGCCTCGCTGCGCCCGACCCTGCATGTGCCGATTCAGGCGCGGCGAATGTTGTGGCGGGTGCTGCCGATAGACCTCGCGGTGTGGGCGCTCGGTGGCTTTTTCGCCTCCCTGGCGCCGTCCCTGGTGCGGACAGCCACCGGGTCCACGTCGAACCTGATTGGCGGTGCGACGGTGGCCGTGTTGACGGTGACCGGCGCCTCGATGATCTACACCTTGCGTAATCGGCCGGCCGACAAGGTCTTGCTGCTGGGCGCGAGCTTGCTGCCCGCAGGCGTTGCGCTGATTCTGTTGGCGGTCCACAGCGCCAGCCTGCCATTGTTTTTCTTCGGCACGCTGGTGGCGGGCGGCGGTTTTGGTGCGGGTTTCCTGGGTGCCTTGCGCAGCCTCGTGCCGCTGGCCTTGCCCCATGAACGGGCCGGATTGATGTCGGCGTTTTATGTGCTCAGTTATCTGGCGTTCTGCTTGCCGTCGTTGCTGGCCGGTAATCTGACCCGCACCTTTGGGCTGGTGGCGACCACTGACGGTTACGGCGCGGCACTGATCATCCTGTCGCTCGCTGCGCTAATCGGCTTGCTTCGCGAGCGGTCCGTTAAAGCTTGTGGCGTCGATGTCCGATGACCGTTAGCCTTGGCACCGCCATTCATTTCGACGGACCGACCCATGAAGATCATCCGCAGCAAATCCTTCACCGGTGACCGCGCCTGGGCAGCGCTGGATATCGCCAACATGAACGGCATCACCACCCGTTTGCACTGGACCGATCAGCCGTATAAATGGCACGTCAACGATGGCCAGGAAGTGTTCGTGGTGCTCGACGGTCAGGTGCAGATGCGTTATCGCGAAGCAGGCCTCGAAAAGGAAACCCTGCTGGAGGTCGGCGATATTTTTTATGCCTCGGTGGGCACCGAACATGTGGCCTATCCGCAGGGTGTGGCGAGGATATTGGTGATCGAGACTGAAGGCAGCGTTTGATGCTATATCTGCAAAACAGATAACAGTTAGAGAAATTACCCGTTATATCGATATTCTATTCGGATCTATCATGAGTTCCTACCTCATTAGAGGACAGGAGTTCACCATGACCTGCACCCGTAGCGTTAAACCCGGTATCAAACCGCTCAGTCATCTGCAGCACCCTAGAGAAGCCATCCGCCAATTCACCCCGAACTGGTTCGCCGCGACCATGGGCACCGGGGTATTGGCACTCGCGCTCGCGCAACTGCCCCTCGCAATACCCGGCCTGCGTGAGTTGGCCGAAGGTTTGTGGCTGTTCAATATTGTTCTGTTTGTGTTGTTCACGGCCATGTATGCCGCGCGTTGGGTCATGTTCTTCGACGAGGCGCGGCGGATTTTCGGCCATTCCACGGTTTCGATGTTTTTCGGCACCATTCCCATGGGCCTGGCGACCATCATCAATGGCTTTCTGCTGTTCGGCCTGCCGCGTTGGGGCGACGGTGTGATTCATCTCGCCGAAGTGCTGTGGTGGCTGGACGTGGCGATGTCGCTGGCCTGCGGCGTGCTGATTCCCTACATGATGTTCACCCGGCAGGAACACAGCATCGACCAGATGACCGCTGTCTGGCTGTTGCCGGTGGTGGCGGCGGAAGTGGCGGCTGCCAGTGGTGGCTTGCTGGCGCCGCACCTCGCCGATGCTCATTCGCAGTTAGTGGTGCTGGTGACCAGCTACGTGCTTTGGGCTTTTTCCCTGCCAGTGGCGTTCAGCATTCTGACCATCCTGTTGCTGCGCATGGCGTTGCATAAATTGCCCCACGAAAACATGGCCGCCTCGAGCTGGCTGGCGCTTGGGCCGATTGGCACGGGTGCGCTGGGCATGTTGTTGATGGGCGCCGACGCACCGGCGATCTTTGCCGCCAACAGTCTGCCGGGGATCGGTGAAATAGCTGAGGGGCTTGGGTTAGTCGCCGGTATCACGCTGTGGGGCTTCGGGCTTTGGTGGATGCTGATAGCACTGCTGATCACTGTGCGTTACTTGCGCGCTGGCATCCCGTTCAACCTCGGCTGGTGGGGGTTCACTTTCCCGCTGGGTGTCTATTCCCTGACTACGCTGAAACTGGCCAGCACTTTGAACCTGACGTTCTTCAGTGTCTTTGGTTGCGTGTTGGTGGCCATGCTGGCAGTGATGTGGCTGATTGTCGCCAAACGCACGGTGCAGGGCGCGTGGCGGGGCGAGTTGTTTGTCTCGCCTTGCATCGCAGGATTAAAGAAATAACCGGCAAAGATTAGGTAATGTGTGTGGCCTGGATCGACGTTCGACATTCCAATAACAGTATTCACGCCGCTCTCTACCCAAAATCAGCTACCCAATATCAGGGACACATGGAAGATGAGTCACCCCTCGCAGTTCAACTTGCTTCGCACTCGGCGCTTCCTGCCTTTTTTTGTCACGCAGTCCCTTGGGGCTTTCAATGACAACATCTTCAAGCAGTCGCTGATCCTAGCCATTTTGTACAAACTGACGATTGAGGGTGACCGCTCGATCTGGGTCAACCTGTGTGCGTTGCTGTTTATCCTGCCGTTCTTCCTGTTCTCGGCCCTGGCCGGGCAGTTCGGGGAGAAGTTCGCCAAGGACGCGCTGATTCGTCTGATCAAGATCGGGGAAATCGTCATCATGACGGTGGGCGCGGTCGGTTTCATGTTCGATCACCTGTCGCTGATGCTGTTGGCGCTGTTTGCCATGGGCACCCACTCGGCGCTGTTCGGGCCGGTGAAATACTCGATCCTGCCGCAGGCCTTGCGCGAAGAAGAGCTGGTGGGTGGCAACGGGTTGGTGGAAATGGGCACCTTCCTGGCAATTCTCGCCGGGACGATTGGCGCCGGCATCATGATGTCCGCCAGCAACTACGCGCCGGTGGTGTCCACGGCAATCATCGGCATCGCGGTGCTCGGTTACCTGGCCAGCCGCAACATTCCCCGGGCCGCGGCGGCATCGCCGCAAATGCGCCTGAACTGGAATATCTTCAGCCAGTCCTGGGCCACGTTGAAGCTGGGCCTGGGGCAAACCCCTGCGGTCTCGCGTTCGATCGTCGGCAACTCATGGTTCTGGTTTGTCGGGGCGATTTATCTGACGCAAATCCCGGCGTATGCCAAGGAGTGGATGCACGGCGACGAGACCGTGGTGACGCTGATTCTTACCGTGTTCTCGGTCGGTATCGCACTGGGTTCGATGCTCTGCGAGAAACTCTCCGGGCGCAAAGTCGAGATCGGTCTGGTGCCGTTCGGCTCATTCGGCCTGACGGTATTTGGCCTGCTGCTGTGGTGGCATTCCGGTGGAATTCCAGACAGTGTTGCCGGCCATGGCTGGATCGAAATCCTTGGGTTCGGTCACACCTGGCTGGTGTTGATCGACATCCTCGGGCTTGGAGTTTTCGGCGGTTTCTACATCGTGCCGCTGTATGCGCTGATCCAGTCCCGCACTGTCGAGAACGAACGGGCCCGAGTGATCGCCGCCAACAACATTCTCAACGCCCTGTTCATGGTGGTGTCGGCGATTGTGTCGATCGTCTTGCTGAGCATCGCCAAGCTGTCGATCCCGCAGCTGTTCCTGGTGGTGTCGCTGCTGAACATCGGCGTTAACGCGTACATCTTCAAAATTGTCCCCGAGTTCAGCATGCGTTTCATGATCTGGCTGCTCGGCCATTCCATGTACCGCGTCGAGCATCGCAACCTTGAGCTGATTCCCGATGAGGGTGCTGCGCTGCTGGTTTGCAACCATGTGTCGTTCGTCGATGCGTTGCTGATTGGCGGTGCGGTGCGTCGGCCGATTCGCTTTGTGATGTATTACAAAATCTACAACCTGCCGGTGCTGAACTTCATCTTCCGCACGGCCGGGACGATTCCGATAGCGGGTCGCCAGGAAGACATTCAAATCTACGAAAAAGCCTTCACCCGAATCGCCCAGTACCTGAAGGATGGCGAGCTGGTGTGTATTTTCCCTGAAGGCAAGTTGACCGCCGATGGTGAGATCAACGAGTTCAAGGGCGGGCTGACGCGAATTCTCGAAGAAACGCCGGTGCCGGTGATTCCGCTGGCGTTGCAGGGGTTGTGGGGGAGTTTCTTCAGCCGCGATCCGAACAAGGGCTTGTTCCGTCGGTTGTGGTCGCGGGTGACCTTGGTGGCTGGGCCGGCGGTGGCCGTTGAAGTGGCTGAGCCTGCTATGTTGCAGGGGGTGGGGGGGTTTTTGGGTGGGGCGTTTTTATTTTTGTTATGTGGGGGGGCGCATGCGGGGGAAAGCCGGGTTTGGCGCCATAAGCCTAAGCGCTGACCTTGAGCCCAACCAACCCGGTAATGATCAACGCCACACTGGCCAGCCGAAACAGTGCCATGGATTCACCAAACAGAATGATTCCGGCGATCACCGTGCCCACCGCACCCACGCCGGTCCAGATCGCATAGGCCGTGCCCAGCGGCAATTCCTTCATGGCAAGGCCCAGCAGGCCAAGGCTGATCGCCATGGCGGCAACGGTCAATGCGGTAGGGAGAGGGCGGCTGAAGCCGTCGGTGTATTTCAGGCCAACGGCCCAGCCGACTTCGAACAGGCCGGCGAAAAACAGAATGATCCAGGACATGGAAGACCTCCATCGATGGATGGGGTCGTCCCCGGATTAAGCACTCGATCGAGCCGCGAGGTCGTCCCCGCGTTGCGCAATAGAGTGCCCATCATTAACCCGAGGATCAAGTTTTCGGATCAGTCAGCCACCTGCTGAGCAGCGATTTTCCGATCCTCTTTCTCGCTCATGCGACGGAAATACGTCGAGAGCAGCGCCCCGGAAATGTTGTGCCAGACGCTGAACAGCGCGCTCGGCACCGCCGCCAGTGGCGAGAAGTGCGCACTGGCCAGCGCCGCACCCAGGCCGGAGTTCTGCATACCGACTTCCAGTGCCAGGGATTTGCGCTGGGCCAGCGGCAGGTTGAACAGGCGCCCGGTGAAGTAACCCAGCAAGTAGCCGAAGCTGTTGTGCAGCATCACCACGGCCATGATCAGCAGACCGGATTCGGCAATCTTCGCCTGGCTGGCAGCCACCACGGCCGTGACGATGATCACGATGCTCACCACCGACACCAGTGGCAACACTTCTACCGCGTGACGAACCCGATCACCGAGCACGCGTTGGGCAACCACGCCAAGTACGATCGGCAACAGCACGACTTGCAGGATCGACCAGAACAGCTCCATGAACGACACCGGCAACCAGGCCGAGGCCAGCAGCCAGATCAGCGCCGGTGTCAGCAATGGCGCGAGGAGGGTGGTGACGGCGGCAATGGCCACCGACAACGCCAGGTCGCCGCGAGCCAGCCAGGTCATCACGTTCGACGAAGTGCCGCTCGGGCAGCAACCGACCAGAATCACCCCGACGGCGATCTCTGGCGGCAGGTGGAATACCTGGCAGAGCAACCACGCCATACCGGGCATGATCACGAAATGGGCGACCACGCCCAGGGCCACGCGCCACGGATGGCGAGCGACTTCGGCGAAGTCTTCGAGCTTGAGGGTCAGGCCCATGCCGAACATCACCAGCCCCAGCAGCGGCACGATTGCGCCTTTCAAGCCAATGAACCAGGCCGGCTGCAGAAACGCCACGATGGCGAAAATCAGTACCCAGTAAGCGAAGGTGTTGCCGACAAAACGACTCAATGCTGCGAGTGCGCGCATGGCCTGATCCTTGTTATGTGTTTAAAAGCGGGTAGGGCTTGGAACTTGGGTTGCCTGCAAAAAGATCGCAGCCTTCGGCAGCTCCTGCATTTGAAATGCGATCCTCTGTAGGAGCTGCCGAAGGCTGCGATCTTTTCTTACCAGGCGCCGCCGATCAAGGCCGGCGCCCTAAGGCAATCAGATACCCTGTGGGGTCTCTTCACCACCCAACGCTTCAACCAGTGCCGGCAGGAAGTCACCGAAGGTCAGCATCATCAGGGTGAAGCTGGCGTCCAGTTGGCCCAGTGCTTCGTCGCCACCGTCCTGTTCCGCCTGATCTTGCAGCAGGTCTTCGAACTTCAGGCGCTTGACCACCATTTTGTCGTCGAGCACGAACGACAGTTTGTCCTGCCAGGCCAGCGACAGTTGAGTGACCACTTTGCCGGTGCTCAGGTGCAGCTGGATCTCTTCGCTGGTCAGGTCCTGACGCTTGCAACGCACGATGCCACCGTCTTCGTGGGTGTCGCGCAGTTCGCACTCGTCCAGCACAAAGAAATCGTCTGCGGCTTTCTGAGTGGTAACCCACTCGGTCATGGTCGCGGTCGGGGACATCTTCACCGTCAGCGGACGTACCGGCAGCGAGCCGATCACTTCACGCAGGGTGGACAGCAGGTCTTCGGCACGTTTCGGGCTGGCCGAGTTCACCAGGATCAGGCCCTGTTTCGGCGCGATGGCGGCGAAGGTCGACGAGCGACGGATAAAGGCGCGGGGCAGGAAGGCCTGGATGATTTCATCCTTGATCTGATCGCGTTCCTTTTTATAGACCTTGCGCATTTGTTCGGCTTCGATCTCTTCGACCTTTTCCTTCACTGCGTCACGCACGACGCTGCCCGGCAGAATGCGTTCTTCTTTACGGGCGGCGATCAGCAGGAAGTCTCCGCTGACGTGTACCAGCGGTGCGTCTTCGCCCTTGCCGAATGGCGCGACGAAACCGTAGGTGGTCAACTCCTGGCTTGCACATGGACGCGCCAGTTTGGTGGCCAGTGCAGTTTCCAACGCCTCGGCATCAAAAGGCAGATCTTGGGTCAGGCGATAGATAAGCAGGTTTTTGAACCACATGGGGTGAGTCTCTCCTTTATACAAAGGGGGGCATTATTGTCTTCGCCGGGTCATAGGCCAACCCTTCTCTAAGCCTTTGGAAGGCCTGAGAAAATTATTTAAAAAAGTGCTTGCCAGAGGTTGGGTCGCTCCGTAGAATGCGCGCCACACCGAAGCGAAGGGTGATTAGCTCAGCTGGGAGAGCGTCTGCCTTACAAGCAGAATGTCGGCGGTTCGATCCCGTCATCACCCACCATTCGTTTCAAGTGTTTAGCGCAGCGGTAGTTCAGTCGGTTAGAATACCGGCCTGTCACGCCGGGGGTCGCGGGTTCGAGTCCCGTCCGCTGCGCCATATTCGGTAATCTGGACCACTGAACGCCAGGTCACCACGGAAAAACCCGCTGAGGCGGGTTTTTTTCTGTCTCAAGTTTGTACCTTGTTTCATCGGGTTGTGTCGTTTCACCGGTTTTCGGATTTTTTTGAAAAAAACTTCAATTAAATCAACATTTTACGAAAACTTGTGGCATAATGCGTCCCGTAACGAAGCGAAGGGTGATTAGCTCAGCTGGGAGAGCGTCTGCCTTACAAGCAGAATGTCGGCGGTTCGATCCCGTCATCACCCACCATTCGTTTCAAGCGTTTCGCGCAGCGGTAGTTCAGTCGGTTAGAATACCGGCCTGTCACGCCGGGGGTCGCGGGTTCGAGTCCCGTCCGCTGCGCCATATTCGGTATCTGGAACACTGAACGCCAGATCACCACAGAAAGCCCGCTTAATGCGGGCTTTTTGCTGTCTGGGATTTGGCTTTTTACCGGATTCACTGAATAAAGCGACCTGTTCCGGTCGCTTTTTTCGTTCCTGCCTTATTTATTGTTCGGCGTTGCGGCTGTGTCGATAGTCGCTGACCGCTTCGTACACCGCTTTGCGCAACCGGTTGATCCCACCAATCGGCCGATGGGCTTCAAGGCCGAACCATGGATTGAACGACAGGTTGTCGCATTGCAGGTTCAGCGCCGGGGTGTCGAAATCCTGGGCGGGCAGCTTGATCCTCGCCACGGTTTCGAAAGGCACGTCTTGTTCACGCCACTCGATGCTGGTGTCTTCGATCGGCATGTATTGGCTCGGATCCTGGCGCTGGACCTGTAACACGAAGCAGGCCGGCACCCGATCAGTCGACAGCTGCTGGTTCAGCGCACTGCGCAGGAAATTCGGCAGGTTTTGATTTTGCGTGGGCAGCGTGTAGGTCGGGCAGCTCTCCGGATCCGGCATTACCCGGAACTTGACGTTGGCCTCACCAAACTTGTACGGCGAAACCGAAAAGTAGGTGGTCTGGGTCGGGCTCGCCGGGGCAGGGGAGAGTGTCGCCAGCGCAATAAACAGATGACGAACCTGCCAGGTGCGCGGGTCCCAAGCCGGGAAGAACGCCATTATCGTTTTGCCGTCAGCCTGAGCGGCCACATTCTGACGATACTCGGCGACATCGCTGACAAAGAAGTTCGGATGGTTGAACATCACGAAATCCTGTTCGCTGCGCCCTTGTCGATCACTCAGCAACTGTTTACCCGGCACATCGAACAACTTGATCGCCATGCCCCGGGCATCGCGGATGCTGTCGAACTGCGGATAGGCATTGCCGTTGGACAGACGCATCGTCGCTTGCCAGGTTTTGCCGGGTTCGCTGAACACGCCTTGGCGCAACGCCGTCGCCAGATCCGGCAGCACCTGAACCTCGGCCTTCACGCAACCATGGGCCTTGGCGTGAGCGTCGCGCAGATAGCGAGTACTTTCGCGGTGTTGATCGACGATCCGTACCGCCGTCTGGATGATGTCCCGGGTCATCGCCGCTTCGCCGTCCGGAATCAGTTCTTCAGCCGAAACCGGGCCGCGATGTTGCCAGGCGAGCCATGCCATGGCCAGCGCCCAGCCGAGTACCCCCAAACCCAACAACCACAGCAGGGTTTTACCAAGGAAGGCACCCAGACGCAGCCAGAGCGTGATCAGCATGGGTCATTCCTTTTGACTGATGAGGTGGTCTGGCAATTGCGACTCCAGCGGGCCGCCCAACACTTTCAGGTATTCCAGCAGCGCCCAGCGCTCCTGCGGTTGCAGCAGGCGACCGATCACGCCATTTCCGCGCTCGCCGGTGCGGAATTCGTGGCCGCTGTTGTGATTGCCGGTAATACGCGTGTCGAACACAAAACCGTTGGTGAAGGCTTCGGTGCGATAGCCCAGGTGTTTGGGATCGTATTCGAAGGTGCCCTTGTAGAACGTTGTTGCGCGTTCATCCTGGGGCGAGAGCAGTTGATAAATGCTCGGCACCGAGCCGTTGTGCAGAAACGGCGGTGTGGCCCAGACGCCCGCCAATGGTCGGGCTTTATAGCTGCGTAATTCCTGGACACCGATAGGCAGGCCGAAACCGTCCAGGTTCGGGCGCTCCGCCGGCGTCACATTGGCTGCGCGATAGGCCTGGTTCCCCACAAAAGCAGTGACGTAGGCCAGCCCCTTGGCCACTGACAACTGGCTCAAATCCAAGGGCTCCGTGGGTTTTGGATGCAATTGCACGTCCAGTTGCGCTAGCTCTGCCGGATCCCACTTCAAGGCCGTCAGATCGAAGCGATGGTCGGCGATATTGTTGGCGGCGCCGGGGTCTGTGCCAATCATCTCCACAGGCAGCAATTTCAGATGTTGCACCGGTCTGCCGTCGCTTTGGGTGACGCGGGGGACGTGGCACCCGGCGCAGTTTTCAGCGAATAGAGCGCGGCCTTTTGCGGCCAGGGGCTTGTCGATGGTGCCCAACAGGGCTTCCGGCCAGGTGGGCGGTTTGAGTCGTTGCAGGGTTTGTTCGATCCGGTGCAGATCGCGCACCCGGACGCTGGACGGATAGCGGTCGTCGCCCTTGAGGGGCTGCCCGCTGCCGTCGAAGAAATTCAGAGTGGCGCCGACACCCAGGGCCTCGCCGATATTGCGGGCCATCGGTTGCTGCGCCGAACCGTTCCACTGCACCCAGTCGAAAGTCCACATGTCCCACAGTTGCGGGTAGTCCACCGGCGCGTTGGCCACGCGGTAGTTGGCCGGCGAAATGGCATCGCCGAAGCTGGCGTTGGCAATGCGCCCGAAGGCGTCGGTACGGCCGGGGCCTTCTTCGGTGGGGTAGAGCCCGCGATGGGTGTCGTTCCAGGCCACTTTCAAGAAGGTATCGAGTGAGCTTTTGAAGTCCTGGCGTAGCTGTTGATGCCGGACGTCATAATCCTGGCCCAGGACGTTGCGCGCGAAACGTTCGAATTTCCACGGGTTGTAGTAAGTCGAGGCGAGGCTGGCCACCAGTGCCTGGCCGAAGCTGCCGCCGCGCAGGGTCGGGACGCTGGACGGCAACACATGCTGGGCCGAGCCGCCGTCGATGCGCACGGCCTGGCCATTGAAGCGTAATTCGCCGGTGTGGCAGGCGGAACAGGTGATGTCCAGAAACTCTTCCTGGCTGCCCGGATTCTGATGACGGGCGAAACCGACGGGCAGGTTGCCAGGGTTGCTCGGCGTGGCTTTCTGGCCTGGATCGATCAGAAAACCAAAGCGTGCGAGGTATTCGGGGGCGGCGAATCGTTTTTGCGAGAAGGGCAGTTCGAGGGCGTTGAACCAGTCATAGCGCAAGCCTTTGACCTGGGTGCCTTGAGGCGTGAAGTAGTAGGCCTGGCGGTCTGCGGCGCTCCATTGCTCCAGGTAATGCACCTGTTGCGCCGGTGACCAGGCCGGTAATTTCGGGTTGGCGACGTAGTACAGCACCACGGCGAGGCCTAGCCCCAGCAGTGCTACGATCAGAATCAGCAAGCGGATTATGAGGCGCACGATAAACATCCTTGTCAATTTGTACCTCTCTTATGCCTCAGCTGATGAAGTGCGGCAAGAGGCCATTACGGCAAGGGCTGTGGGAACCGGCATCGGGGTCTGTGAGAGCCAGATGACAGAAGCTTCATCCTTCTAATCCCGAAATGCGTTTAAACACCTGAACTTATCGGAAGTTTCCTGCTCTCATGCCGGTAGCCATTGGTCGTGGCCGCCTGATAAGCTCGCGGCTTTACTCGATTGCCCTTTAGGCGCATGAACAAGGAAATAGCATGAAACAGCATCGGTTGGCGGCGGCGGTGGCCCTGGTTGGCCTGGTACTTGCGGGTTGTGATTCGCAGACCAGCGTAGAGCTGAAAACCCCGGCGCAAAAAGCTTCCTACGGCATTGGCCTGAACATGGGCAAAAGTCTGGCTCAGGAAGGCATGGATGATCTGGACTCCAAAGCCGTAGCCCAAGGCATCGAAGATGCCGTCGGCAAGAAAGAACAGAAACTGAAGGATGAGGAACTGGTTGAAGCCTTCGCAGCGCTGCAGAAGCGTGCCGAAGAGCGTTTGGCCAAGATGAGCGAAGAGTCGGCAGCCGCCGGCAAGAAATTCCTCGAAGAGAATGGCAAGAAAGCCGGTGTCGTCACCACAGCTTCCGGCCTGCAATACGAAGTGGTCAAGAAGGCCGACGGCGCACAGCCTAAGCCGACCGACGTAGTGACTGTTCACTACACCGGTAAACTGACCAACGGCACCGTTTTCGACAGCTCCGTCGAGCGCGGCAGCCCGATCGATCTGCCGGTCAGCGGTGTGATTCCGGGTTGGGTCGAAGGCCTGCAACTGATGCACGTTGGCGAGAAGTACAAACTGTACATCCCTAGCGACCTGGCTTACGGCGCCCAAAGCCCTAGCCCGGCGATTCCAGCCAACTCGGTGCTGGTATTCGACCTGGAGCTGCTGGCCATCAAGGATCCAGCCAAACAAGACGACGCCAAGTAATCCGCGTCTGCTCTGACAACAACGCCTCGCTTATGCGGGGCGTTGTTGCATCTGGGGTTTGGTGAAGGTAAACAAAGCGAACGGATGCGGTACGCTGCAGTCATAGCCAGTGAGAGTGCCCGAGCTAGACGGACCGGTGCGCCAAGTCAATGAAATCTTGGGTTTTTTTATGTGAGTAAAAAACGCCCGATCTGAGCAAGACCCTTGTGAAACGGGGCTTCCAGCGGTGAAATGCAGCTCTGTTCACAAGGTTATCCACAATTTGTGTGGATAACATTTCAGTGGGAGGAAAAGATGAAAATGCCCTGGAATTTCGCCCGCTTCCTGCCAATGGCCGGGCGCTTGCTCGCCCGTGGTCGTTTGCCGACCCTGCTGTTCGCGGTTGCCAGCAAAGGTGCGAGCCAAGGTAATCGTCTGGGCAAACTTAAAGACGATCTGCGCTTGTTACAGGCACTCTGCCTAGCCTACTGGCGTGGCGAGTACCGAGCCATCAGCCCGAAAGCGATGGTTTCGGTGGTGGCCGGCCTGATGTATTTCCTGAGCCCGGTGGATGCGATCCCGGATTTCATCCCGGTGTTCGGCATGCTCGACGACATTGCCGTGCTGGCTTGGTTGATGAAAGTCCTCGATGACGAACTCAACGCCTTCCGCGCCTGGCGCAAACATCAGGCGCCGGAAAAACTCGCGGTGGTTGAACGCCTGCCTGATACCCCGGAACAACTGCAACTACAGGGCCCGAAAAAAAACTGAACCGATTCAGGATCATCCATATTCATACCCCCCGCGACCTTGGCCGCTGTTAGGATTACACTTCTAGGGAAAAGTGCCGACTCGCTACGTGTCGTTGTCCTACGGGGTAGTCATGGATATTCAGATAATTACACGCGAAGGCGAACCAGAATATGCGGTTCTGCCATGGGCTCAGTATCAGGCTCTACTGAAAGCAGCAGGCATCAACGAACAACCACCGCGCGAAGCCTCAGTGCGTCCCGCGGCCACATCAGACCAGACTCTTCCGGGTCTGGATCAACTACGCAGTTTGCGCGAAGGGAAGGGCATCGCCATTGAGGCGCTTGCCCGCACGGTAGGCATCAGCCCGTCATATCTCGCCTTGATCGAAAGCGGTGAGCGTCAACCTGACGCTGCTATTCGCCGCAGCCTCGCCTGGGAATTGACGGTGCCGGGATGGAGGGATGAATCGTGAGCGTACGCATCAGTCGTCAACATTGGGACGGATTGCTGGGGGAGTTGGATCAGGCGCGTCGTCAGCGCCATCTTTTGACTTATCGGGCATTGCTGGAGCGTTTGCAGCTACCCACGCCCGCCATGCAAACCCTGACCGCCGCCCTTGAACACCTGGCCGCGCTGGATGCCAAGGCCGAGCAGCCGCTGCGCAGCTCACTGGTAATCAGCCAGGGCGCCAGCCGCTTGCCGCGCACCGGCTTCTTCGAATGTGTCGAGCGCCTCGGGCGCTTCTCCGGACCGTCCGATGGCGTGGCTGCCGCGTCCTGGCATGCCTCGGAAGTGGTGCGGGTGTTCGAATACGAGTACCCCGAGTCGGCGGAAGCCTGAGTGTTCCTACGACTCAAGGCGCGGGCCGGTTACTGGCTGGCCCGCCGCTTGTTCCACTGGTCGTGGTTTGCGCGCCATCCGCGAGGCTGGCGCTGGCTCGAAGGCCAGTTCGCGCGCATGGCGAACCTGGGCGATGTCGGCGCGCAGAGCTTCTACGGCCACATCCTGACCTTTCGCGGCGTCGGTCTTGGGGCTCGCGAGGAAGGCGTGCGATTACTGCGCCTGGCCGCGTTGGCGGGGGATGGCAAGGCGGCGTATCAGGTGGGCGTGATCTGCCTCGCGGGGACGCCGAGCAAGGCGCCGGATCCGGTGGAAGCGGCGCGGTTTTGGCGTATTGCCTTGAAGGCCGGGCATCCGTTGGCTGAGATCAAGTTGAAAGGGTTGGCGAGTGGTGATACTGCGCAGTAGTTCGATGTCCTTCGATTGCACAAGGGCTGCTTTCGGCTAGAACGCTCAAGAAAACCGACAAGGAGCCACGGGATCAGAAATGGATTTCATCTTTGATATCTTAATCAACCTGTTGGCTCATAGGATTGGCGTTTACGTGCTTGGCTTGCTGAGTGGCGGCCGTTTCAAGGGAGAAAGCGGTTTTGCCTGGGGCTGGGCAGTCGCCGTCGGCGGCTTGGTGCTGTTCGCTCCTTTCGTGGCTTTCATAGCGTTGCTCATCCATACCAGTGGTTCATACACCATTGCGCGCTGACATCCGCATGACTTCAAAATACCTCCATTCCGTCATATTTTCGCAATGAAAGCATACGAGTCTTGTCGGCAGAAAATAGGGCATAGCAGAATGTTTCGGCACGCTAAAGCGCTGTTTTAATTATGGAAAATGGATTTTAAGGACAGCCGATGTCGATGTTTTGTCAGAGCAGCCAGCAATGCTGTAAGCGATATCTTTGCTTCAACCGGGAGTCCGCTTATTGCTCGATCATGGCGTTCGACCCGGAACTGGTTTCGGCAGCTCACGCTGTGGTCCACGTGTTATGAGGGTGGTGACCTCAGGCTCGGCTTACCTGGACATCGACGCGTACGCCTGTTGCATTGCGTACGCCGAGCTGTTGAATCACCAAGGCGTTGATGCTCGGGCTGTCAGTAGCGCCCCGCTCAATGTCAGCATCTCCAGGACCGTGCTTGGATGGCAATCATCTCTGGACGACTATCTGCCGAGAGCGGGTGATGAGTTCGTGTTGGTGGATGTCTCCGACTACCAGCATTTCGACCCGGTGGTGGTTCTTGAACAGGTGGTGGAAGTCATTGACCATCACCCAGGCTTTGAAAACTATTGGGCGCAGAAGCTCGGACCTGCGGCAGACATCCTGCCGATCGGCGCAGCGGCGACGCTGATTTTTCAGCGTTGGGAAGCGGCAGAGCTGTTGCCGCTGATCAGCGAAAAAAGTGCTGCTTTGCTGGCCACGGCAATTCTGGACAATACCCTGAACTTCACAGGGCAGCTGACCACCCAATCGGATATCCGGGCTTATGAAGTCCTCGCACGGCGGGCGAAACTGGAGGCGGACTGGCCCGAGCGGTATTTCTCCGAGTGCCAAGCCACTATCGAGTCAGACCTGATTGGCGCGTTGGCGGTTGATATGAAGCGGCTGAAAGCCGATAGCAACCTGCCGCAGGTTTTCGCGCAGATGGCGGTGTGGGATGCCAGTGCGCTGATCCGAACGCATCGTTCAACGATCGGTCACTGGCTGGCGGCGCAGGGTGGAGACTGGCTGTTGAACGTCATCAGCATCCGCGAGTGCAAAAGCTACTTTCTGGCTGAGCCCTTGGTCAGCCAACAAAAGTTGAGCCATTTGCTGTCGATCGAATGGCAGGCCGGAATGGCTGTGCTTGAGCGCTCGCTGCTACGTAAGGAACTGTTGAAGTTGGGGTTGGCCAGTATCTCTGTTGTAAGTAAACCGCTTCTGGTTTTGTAGCTGTATCGACCGGTTGAGTCCACAACCCATAGCTGCCGGTGGCGACAGGCGGAAATCGCCAAAAGCTGCCGTTCGCGAATGGCAGCAACCGGCCCATAGTGTGTAAAAACCCGATGGTGTACTGTCGGCGCGCTGTGACGTCGCAGTTATCAACACCAACAAGCTCTTGGTAACGTGACACTGCTCGCAGTCGGATTTGGCGTAGTATCGAGCGCTAACACTATATGAGAACGACGGAGAGTGCTTATGGGAGGAAGTGGTATAGAGCTACGCATGGGGATTTTACGGGATGCCGCCAATCGACAGATCCTCAAGCCCTTATCGTCTCATGGCTGGATTTCAACGATTGCGGAAGAGTCTGAAGACGGTGAGTACCTCGTTATCGTTGCTGAGAAAGCCGGCAAAAAGCATGCAGTGGCTCTCATGTACACCTCAGCGACTGATAATCGGCATTACAAAGCCCTGGAAGGGAAAGTCAGCCAAATTTTTACGAATGGTCAGCTCTACCGCGTTGAAGATTTCGCACGTGGAATATCGATCCCCGTGTCATACGTGGGAGACTTTTTTCCTGTACTCGTCCAGTGGAACAGCGAACTTGATCCTGTAAAAGTAGGTAGAAAAATTCCCGCTCCGACCAAGGCATTCAGAAGAATAGTGTCTGAGAGCCCGCTGGCAGGCATTTGGTCGCACCTGAATCAACTTTCCAGTTTAGAGCTAGCGAGAAAGCTTGTAGTGCGACGATCTGAACGGGAAGGGGTCGTATTGACTGATTGCCAAGTGCAGTCCAAAGCGTCTGGTATAGCGTTTGCCTTGGGTAACGCCGCTGACTATTACAAAGGTGCGCCGCATGAGAGTCTGAACAAGCGGGTCTTAAGTCTCTATTACGGAACTCTGAGCTTAGCCTTCGCGGAAATGCTAGCAACACCCAGCGGGCCTGCTGACTTGGACGAGCTGGAGGGAATGACTAAGCAGGGACATGGGCTTTTCGCCCTAGCATCGGAGACAGGGAGCTTTGGCGACCTAAACGTAGGGGTCCTAGCGACTGGCTTCTTCCCGCAATGGGTCAGCTTTTTGGGTTACGACACTTCTTTTTTTCCTAAAGCAAAGGCTAAAACCTCAAGTGATCTAGAAAATACAGCGAAGTATCCTCCGCAATCTTTTGCTCCGATGTCAGTTCTGCTATCAGCAATCCCCGAGCTAGAAGATCTCTTTATGCAAGTTTACGATAATGAGCCGGCGTGGGTTACTCCCTATATGGATGTAACAGACCTACACGCTCAACGCGGTTCATTTTCATCAAGCAGCTACATATCTCTTTTAGATCGTTCTCAGAGACTATCCGAAGTCAGAATCGCTTGTCAGGATTGGCCATTTGCCGAGCTGACGAAAGTTAAGATCGCCGAAGAAGGTAGCGTCTATCGCGTTCGAGTGGATCATTCAGGATTAGATTTCTGGCATGAAGCCTTGCTGTTGCACAGAAGCCCTTATCTGAGTAGTTCTGCGTTAATTCTACCTGTGCTAGGAGGTGTACAAGAATACAGGGTAACCTCTCTCGCCATCCTGTATTCGCTGTCCATTTTGGTCAGGTACATGCCTGGATCATGGAGGCGTGTAGAGGGCGGAGATTGGGATCAGCATCTAGGTGTTATGCGCGCGGTACTTGACGTGTTCGAGAGAATTCTTCCTCAGGAATTCCTTGAGAGTATTTCGGGAGAGAATGTTTACACCAGCTTGCCAGGTGGCCTCGGCTGATGCGTTCGCTTCGGTGCAACATCAGGGTGAAAATGTTGTTATTAAGACAAATATCACTGCCTGCTCTTGGCCGCTAGCTACATATCGCCAACGTCAGCTTTGGGTCGATTCTGTTGAAAAAGTCGGCCATGGTTTGCGCATCAAAAAAGTACGCGTCCGAGATTGAAATCTTTACTTTGGACAGAGGCTTCCGGACTCGGATTTCACGTAGCAGCGTGCAAAAGAGGTGTTTTCGCCCATCAATATTCGAGCGTTTTGGGCAATCCGACTTTTTCAACAGAATCGGTCGGTTGCCGCCCTTTGTGATCGGCAGAAATCGGCCAGGAGCGGTCATTCCTATCGACGCAGAATTCTGCTTGAAAGGCGGAGCTGAAGGGCTTGCCCCGCCATTACAAAGTAAGAGACCTATCTTGGATGACCCGTTTCATGAAGAAGATCGGGGGTCAGCCGCTGCACACCTAGCGCTGGCACTCAAGCGATCTCAGGATACCTTTTAGAAACTTCTGATAAGCGCTCGGTATCAAGAAAATAGGTTGAGAATGAGAGTGTCTTGTCTTTTAATGCGTACTTAACATTCACGTTGACAAGCGACTCTATGCAGTCTTTTATCGTCGTCTCTCCACACAAATATGATGTCAGGTCTTCAACATTAAACTCATTTGTCGTCCATACCTGTCTGGCTACACCTGCAAAATTGACCACGCCAGACTTGATCATATTTATCAACTCGTGCCCTTGGCGGACAGGGTGACCATTTGTAATGTATCCGTTGAACACCCTATTTGCCACAGCGATACAGGTATGAATTTCTTTAACTGACTCATACGTAAAGCCTGCCGCTGCGAACAGCCTTTTTTGCTCATCCACGGAGGAAAGCCAGTTTTTACGGACGTCTAACTGATGCGATCCATATGATACGTGATCATAACTATTGCGCATCTCATGAACATTACAAGGATGGTATGGGTTTTTGCACTCAATCAAAAACAACAACCCATCCTTAAAAGCTACAATATCCGTTTCCATTTCTTTCTTCTGGAAAGAGATATTGATTTCCTGCGCAACTGAAAACCCTTGCAGTTTCAAAGCTTCTGCGAGCATAGACTGCATTGGATCTGTATCGCCGACAAAAGGATGTTTGATCCTATGCCCACAGAATATATTTCTCGCGAGGTTAGAGTTGGCTATAATCGCTGGGGCAGTCACATAGTACCCATTAAGCTTTACAAGAGGAGTGTATTGAATGTCAATATGGTCAGCATTGGAAAGATCTAGCGATATCAAATCCAAAACTTTTTTATAGTCACGATTTGGAAGAACCAATTTGAGACATTGCCCTAGCAGATCTTCACTAAATGTCGGTAAAACGGACCGCAGGGCAATGGCGTATCGATCGTTTTCTTCATGATCAGCTAGGGCTAGTTGATAAATCACACTCACAAATCTAAACAGTCGTTGGACCTTCATGATATCTAGGACTGATATGCCGTCACGGATATCAACATCCTTCAGCGCTCCATAGTCATAATTTTCTAGCCCCAACTGAACAAGCGCTTCGATTTCCTCTTCAAACAGATCGTTCGTAGAGAATGGCTCAAAAAGCTCTGGAACCATTGCATACCCCAGAACGTACCGGGGGATTGGTTCCGGATTCACAAAGATAATCTGCCCTTTACCAGCTTCGTAAAATTCCTCGGCGAACTTTTTAATAGAGGCTGGTCGACACGAATTTTGCTCATTAAAAACATGCTGCTCCAAGCCAACTCGACGACTAATCATCTGTTGTACTGTTTGCATGTAGCCCAGCCTAACTGACTGTTCCAAACGAGGGTCAATCGATTCGATTACTAATTCCTCGAAATCTTGAGTGGCCCGGTATGGAAATCCATCCAATAAAAGCTCCGCATCCTTATATTGGCATATTTTGGCTGCATCAATTAGCAAGCACCAATACAACTCTGTGCTAGTTGCCGACTCATCCACATTCTGAAAATGCTCATTTATTACTCCGAACTCATTCTTGTGCAGCTTTAGGATGTAGCTAAAGGCCTCAGCCAAATCTTCGTTACTGTAATGCTCTACGCTATTGGATGAGGCATTCTTATCAAACCCCGAGAATCGCGTGGCGAACATTATTTCCATATTCGCCAACAGTGTTTTTATGATAAATTTCTTTCTGCTTTTTACTACCTGTATCAGACCATCATTAATCTGCCGGCTCTTTGAACCAAGATCAAGCAAGTGTTTGACCGACGTGAAATACCCAGTTTGATCTGGATTAAGCCCCAAAAGGTCGCTGTTCGCTATGCAGTCTTGGGCTACAGCCTTCGCTGTACTGGTTTTAAAGTTATATTTCGAACTTCTAAAAACGCCGACGCTCCTCATCTCGGGAAGCGATTTTTCGGAAGACAATATAATCAAGGAACGAGCAAGTGCCTTGGCATCATTTATATTATTTGTACTCATTAAAGTCAGCAATTCGGCAACCTTAGCCTTTACTTCTCTGTCTCTGAGCTTAACTGCTGACCTCTGTGACTTTACGCTCTCAACCTGCTCTTTAGAAAGAGTCTTCCCGCCCAGCATGCTTACGATACCATTGACATCCATTGCCATGCTCCTTTGAAAAAATTAGTCGTTCCCAGTTGTCTTTCATACCGACCTATGGGCTAAAAAGACTCGGAGTAAGCCGCGTGCCTCACCGCTCCTACCGATCTATTGGATTGCCTTCGCGTCTTCCATCCAAAGCTGATGGATGAATGATGCCCGAGCATTGAGGCATTTTGCCAGCATCTCACTAGCGTGGTTCATCAACGCGACACGTCGTTTACTCCACTGCTTCTGCGTGGTGTACCGAGCTGATGGCTGTTCGTGATGCCCCTCGCGACAAGCTGCTTTCGGCCGATTCTGTTGAAAAAGTCGGCCATGGTTTGCGCATCAGAAAAGTACGCGTCCGAGATTGAAATCTTTACTTTTGGCAGGGCTTCCCGGACTCGGATTTCACGTAGCAGCGTGCAAAAAAAAAGGCGTTTTCTCCAGCCAATGATCAGGCAGTTTGGGCAGACCGACTTTTTCAACAGAATCGGCCAAAAGCGGACACAGTTTTTTTCTAGCTGGGGATGAACGACTGACAACTACTCCTATTACCGTGGGTCATGTTGCATGGCGGTTTGACGCTTTCAAAATCGAAGCTAGCCTATTGATAGCTCCACGCCAGCAACGACGCTGTTGTGTGGCCAAAAGGGATATTTACGATGGCGAAAGTTCAGTTGCCCAAGGATGCGTTGCAGCGGATCAAGCTCGGACAGGCATTTGCTGAGTACGACATCATTCGAAATGACCATGAACTGTTCGTCACGACACCTGCCACTCTGTCAGCATTGAACTTAGACAGTTCAAATTGTTTTTTTGTCGGACGCAGGGGTGCGGGTAAGACCGCAATTACTTTTGAAGTAGAACGTCGTTTTTCGCGCACAATCAATATCGTGCCTCAAATATTTGACCTTCTTAAATTACCTTTGGATCACGAGCAGTTTTTAGATACGCGACAGCGTCCGTTCAAATCGTTAATGCACTCGATGGAGCGAGCATTGATTGACGAGGTCATTAAGATATGGGTTGCGGAAGGCAATCTAAGTTTTGAGAAAACTTCTGATACGATCCGGCGTGAAAGAGGTTTGATCGAAGATTGTGATTTCGATCAGCGAGTGCTGAATTTGACCGAGGAAATATTTGATGCTTATACCAAGGATAATGACAAGCTATGGCTTCGACAAATTAGTCGGAGCAAAAACCTGCTCACTGAGATAAATCAGATATCTGCTATTGCTCCGTTGAACTATGTATTGCTCATTGATCGCTTAGATGAGTCTTGGGACGGATCTAATTCCGCGATTATTTGCCTCATGGCTTTAATGCACGCCACGGTCAGACTAATAGCTTCAACAAAGCATGTGAAACCGTATGTGTTTATTCGAGAGAATATTTACGACCGAATACGCTCCCTCGATAATGAATTCTCCCGCCTGGAAACATCTGTAGTATTCCTAGATTGGTCTTCTGAAAAGCTAACTGAATTGGTTGAACGCCGATTAGTCAAACCGTTTACAACTAAGCCAAAGTTAGGAGGAGAAGCATGGGAGTGTTTTTTTGATTCGGAAGGCTTGAAAACCAGCGCATCTTCGGTTATGAGTCTTTGTCAAAATCGCCCTAGAGATATTTTGATGCTGGCAAGTTATGCTATCGACTCAGCAATCAATCACGGAAATCAAAAAGTCAAAGATTCCGACATGGACGTCGCCTCAAAGCGTTACAGCACAAGTCGGCTCAAGGACTTGGGGGACGAGTACTCTGAAAATTACCCAAATATCAGTCTTGTTCTGGAATACTTTTTTGGCTTGGGCAACGAGTATACTTTAGTGGCCATTGAGGACTTCATACAAAAATTGTTGGTCACAGAATCAATTAACAAATACTGCAACTCATGGTTTTACGATCATACGACCCCCTTTAGATTTGTTGAGGTCCTATATGGAATAGGTTTTTTGGGGATTCGTCGAAAAAAAGAGGTTGAATACAAGGAGTCAGGAAAGGACTCCAATGCAAAGCCATCCTTCGACAACAGCTCTACTTTCTTTATTCATCCTACTTACCACGAAGCACTGAACCTTCAACCACTCCTACTGAAAGATCTAAGAGATGAAACGCAGCTAAAAAATGAGGGGATCCTTGAAGATCTGCCAGATGCTTTTAATAGAGATGAGTACAAAGAAGCACTCCAAGGCACCCTTGATAATCTAAGAACCCTTCCCAAAGGGCATGCGGGCGCAAGGGAGTTTGAAGAAATAGTTGGAAATATCATAAAGTTATGTTTTTTTCGATCTCTGACAAATGTTCAGTCACGTGAGAGAGATCTTGAAGGAACCTCGATTAGGGATTGGGTAGCCTCGAATCGAGCGCCTGATGGCTTTTGGGAGGTTATTAGAAACAAGTACGGATCCACTCAAATAGTCTGGGAGTGCAAAAATTATGATGTATTAAAGTCAGACGACTTCCATCAAATAAATTATTATTTAAATGATACGTTTGGTAGATTTGGTATTATCGCGTTTCGAGGGGAGGACATGAGGGCGAACTATTATCGCCATATATCAAATATCATAAATCGAAACAAATCGGGCATAGTGGTGGTGCTCACGCAAAAAGATCTAGAGGTCTTTCTTAGACAAGCAATAAAAGGGGCATTTAAGGAGTCGCACTTGCAAGATAAATATGATCAAACTATCCGACAAATCTCTTAGAGCGTGTTTTGGATGCTGTAGAGGCCACGTAGATTAAAATTGACTGGCTGCTTTTGGCGATTTCTGCCTGTCGCTACCGGCAGCTATAGGTCTAAACCGGCTAACCCACGGTGGAGAAATCAAGCCAGGCTCCGGCAAAGCCTTCCCCCACGTTTGACTTTTTTGAGCGAAATTTCTGGGCAAGGTCTTCGGAAGTTTCCTTCAAGTTGTGGCGGTTTTCGTGAACTGGTGCGCATTGAGTTCAATCGATAGGCTTTGGTGGTCACTGAATATCAGTGAGGGGGTGTAGGAACCCTTTAAGCATCGGTAATGCGTTAGCAATCGAAGTCAGATTTGCGGCCGTCAATGTGCGTCCGTAATGTCTGTCGCGGCGGCTATGCGCGGGCACGCTTCGGCGTGGTCGAGTTTCCGATGCTCGGTATTCCTACCCCGCGTATAGCTGCCACCCAAGCCTGTAGGAAGGCTTTTGGCAGCTCCCATTTTCATCGGAAGGTCTCAAATGCCAACACTTCATCCTGATCCACCCTACGAAAAACCAATTCCCCACCCCAAAAACCGCTTCATGGCGTTGACCAGCAACTGCACCGACATGCCCACCCTGTTTGTCGACACCCACGCGCCGCTGGATATTCTGACCGAAGCTGCCAGTTATCGAATTCGCGCTGTCACCCAAGTGCTTGAGAACCTGTCCATGCGTGGCTCAGTCGAGTGCGATTCGATGATTCTCAGTGATTTTGCCTTGCTCTGTGCCATTCCGCTGCGCGATGGCTGTGATGTGCTGGATGTGATTGGGCGTCGGTTGCGGGCTCGGTCTTCGGACTAGAACCGAGTGGTTTTTGTGGCGAGGGGGCTTGCCCCCGTTCGACTGCGAAGCGGTCGCCAAACCAAGCCCCGCGGTGTACCTGACAAATCCGGAATGCAGGTTTTGGGGCCGCTCCGCAGCCCAACGGGGGCAAGCCCCCTCGCCACAGGGTGGGAGTTGTGGTGGTTGGGGCTGCTGCGCAGCCCAGCGGGAGCAAGCTCCCTCGCCACACAAGAGCAAGATCAAAAGATCGCAGCCTTCGGCAGCTCCTACGGGATGTACGCCGAAGGCTGCGATCTTTTTTGCGGTATTACCGGTGCCCTGAAACCAGAGTTTCCTCAACGACTGGCACCGCCAGACTATCAATCACATGCACGCTATACCCCGGCACATTCTTGGCGTGGTGTTTGGCCTGGGAGGCCATTTCCGCTAGCTGGCTCGCGTCGAGTTGTCCGCAGGCCTGTGGATGCAGATGTACCACGCCGATGGACAGGGACAGCAGCGGAAACTCCTGGCGCACACCCTGGCGGTTGGGGGCGATGAAGCAGCCGGCTTCCAGGTGTTCGCTGCGGTAGAAGCGTCGGCATTGGCTGTGGAAGTCGTCCAGCAGTTGGTTGAGGCGTTTGCGCCAGTCTTCCGGACCGAGCACCAGCAGGAAGTCGTCGCCGCCGATATGGCCGACGAAGTCGCGGGATGGGTCGACGCGGTCGTTCAGGCATTGCGCCAGGCACAGTAGGACTTCGTCCCCGCGACCGTAGCCGTAGATGTCGTTGAAGGGTTTGAAGCTGTCGATGTCCACGTAGCAGATCACCGACTCCCGTTCCTGTTGCAGCAGGCGTGTCAGGCATTGCTGGATCGGCACGTTGCCTGGCAGCAGGGTCAGCGGGTTGGCGTAGCGGGCTTGCTGGATTTTCAGTTCGGTAATCAGTTTGAGCACGTCGATCACTCGGCCCAGGCCCAGATAGCCGCCATTGAGGGTGATGATGAAGTCTTCTTCGATGCGTTGGCGGGCGCGGCTGGTGATCAAGCGGCTGACCTGTTGCAGCGACTGGCTCAGTTCCACGGCGAGGAAGTCGTCGCTCATCAAGCGGCTGATCGGTTTGCGGGCGAACAGGTCGGTGGCGAAGGGCTTGAGCAGGGCGTCCGAGAGTGAGTGACGGTGAACAATGCCGCACGGCCTGCCTTGCTTGTCGAGCACCGCCAGGGAGTTCAGGTTGGCCTGGCGGCGGAAGGCTTCCAGTACGGTGGCGGTCGGGGTGTCGCTGGCCATCGCCGGTTGGTCGTTGAGCAGGGCGCTGAGGTCACTGGCGTCCTCGTTCAGCATCGCTGCGGCGCTGGTTGGTTTGGGCATCAAGGTTCGGGCATCGCGGGGCGGATGCTCCTGGGGCCGGCAGAGCAGATAGCCTTGTACAAGATCGACGCCCATTTCGGTCAACACGGCGAGTTCTTCTGGCAATTCGATGCCTTCGGCGATCACTTTTGCCCGCGAAGCCTTGGCGATCTGCAGGATCGAGCCGACGAATTCACGTTTGAGTGCGTCCTGATGAATGCCGTCGATAAAGTGCCGATCGATCTTGACGTAATCCGGGCGCAATTCAGACCACAGCCGCAAGCTTGAATAACCCGCGCCCAGATCATCCAGCGCAATCGAAAAACCCATCGCCCGATAGTGATGCAGGGCTGTTTGCAGCAACTGGAAGTCGTCGGTCGGGGTCTGTTCGGTGAGTTCGATCACCACCTGGCTCGGCGGTATGCCGAAATCCTGCAGCAGTTGCAGGGTGCGTCCGGGCTGGTGGGCGGCTTCGAGCAGGGATTCCGGGGACACATTGAGGAACAGTTTGCCGGGCAGTTGCTGTTCATTGAAACGTCGGCAAGCGCTTTGGCGGCAAGCGATCTCCAGTTCGCTGAGGCGCCCGGCCTGGCGAGCGACCGCGAACAGGGCGATGGGGGAGTGCAGCGGGCTGTTGGAGGGGCCACGGCTGAGGGCTTCGTAGCCGATGATTTGTCGTTCGGAGAGAGAAATGATCGGCTGGAACAGGCTGTGCAAACCGCTTTGAGTCAGTATTGAGCTCAAGGCACTCAGCTGTTCGGTTGTGGTCATGGCGATCTCTGGCGATAAAAAAAGGACCGGGAGCGCAAAGCTCCCGGTCCTTTATTTCACGACAGAATGATGTCTATTTGATGACACTCCGGGGAGCGTCAGCATTAAATTGCCATCATCCTGATTGTCACCACTTAGTGCTTGGCAACCGCGGTGTTGAGTTTCAAGTAATCCAGCAGAATCCGCCCGGTCTCGCTCAGGTAGGCGTCGTCTTCTGGCTTGGTCTTGTCCGGCTCGGCCGCGATGGCATCTTCGTCTTCTTTCTTCAGCTCTTTGAGCGGCTCTTCACCCTTGGCCTTGCGACGGATGTTTTCCATGGCCAGTTGCTTGGCTTCGATATCGGCGTGTTGTGCACGACGGTCGGCTTCATTGAGGCTGACGGTTTTTTCGGCCATCAGCTTCTGGGCCAGGGCCAGTTTGTCGCGGATGAACACGAACTCCGCGTCTTTGGCCGAGCGCACGTCATGCTCGGACTTGAGCTGCGTGATGTACGGTTTGAACGGGTCGACCGCCGGCTTGATGGCCGCACGGATAGTGTCCCACGGCATGGCTTCCGGCAGGGCGCTTTCGCCGATTTCCTTGGTGTCGATGATCGACGGGTAATCGATGTCCGGCAGTACGCCCTGATGCTGGGTGCTCTGACCGGAAACCCGGTAGAACTTGGCCAGGGTCAGTTTCAGTTCGCCATGGTTCAGCGGCTGAATGGTTTGCACGGTGCCTTTGCCGAAGGTCTGGCCGCCGATGATCAGTGCGCGGTGGTAGTCCTGCATCGCACCGGCGAAAATCTCCGACGCCGAGGCGGACAAACGGTTGACCAGCAACGCCATCGGGCCTTTGTAGAACGCGCCCGGGTTTTCATCTTCCAGTACATCGACCCGGCCGTCGGCGTTACGCACTAGCACGGTCGGACCTTTGTCGATGAACAGGCTGGTCAGCTCGGTGGCTTCCTGCAAGGAACCGCCGCCGTTGTTGCGTAGGTCGATGACCACGCCGTCGACCTTGTCTTTCTGCAGCTCGGTCAGCAGCTTCTTGACGTCGCGGGTGGTGCTCTTGTAGTCCGGATCGCCGGCACGGAAGGCCTTGAAGTCCAGGTAGAAGGCCGGGATCTCGATGACGCCGAGCTTGTAGTCCTTGCCATCCTGCTTGAGGCTGAGGATCGACTTCTTCACCGCCTGATCTTCCAGCTTCACCGCTTCGCGGGTGATCGGCACGATCTTGCTGGTCTGGTCATTCGGCGCATTGCTGGCCGGAATCACTTCCAGGCGCACCACGGTGCCTTTCGGCCCACGAATCAGTTTGACCACTTCGTCCAGGCGCCAGCCGACCACGTCGACCATCTCTTTGTTGCCCTGGGCCACGCCGATGATCTTGTCGGCCGGTGCCACCTGCTTGGTCTTGTCGGCCGGGCCGGCAGGCACCAGGCGCACGACTTTGACTTGATCGTTATCGCTCTGCAACACGGCGCCAATGCCCTCCAGGGACAGGCTCATGTTGATGTCGAAGTTCTCCGCGTTATCCGGCGACAGATAGTTGGTGTGCGGGTCGTAGGACATGGCGAAGGTGTTGATGTACGCCTGGAAGATATCTTCCGCGCGGGTCTGGTCCAGACGTGCCAGCTGATTCTTGTAACGCTTGGTCAGGGTTTCCTGAATCTGCTTCGGCTCTTTGCCGGAGATCTTCATCCGCAGCACTTCGTCCTTGACGCGCTTGCGCCACAGGTCGTCGAGCTCGGCGGTGGTCTTGAGCCAAGGGGCATCCTTGCGGTCGACCAGCAAGGTTTCCTTGGTGGTGAAGTCGATCTTGTCGACGCCCTTGTTCAGCTCGGCAAGGGCAAAGTCCAGACGCGCCTTGACGCGGTCCAGATAGCGCTTGTACATGGTGAACCCGGCGTTCAGGTCGCCGCTCTTGAGGAAGTCGTCAAACTGGGTTTTCCATTTGTCGAATTCGGCAATGTCACTGGCCATGAAGTAGCTGCGCGATGGATCCAGCAGCTTGAGGTAGCTGTCGTAGATGATCGCGGAGCGCGCATCGTCGAGCGGCGGCTTGCTGTAATGGTGACGCTTGAGCAATTCGACGACGTTCAGACTGGCGATGACTTCGTCGCGATCGGGCTGAAGCTTGTCCCAGCTGTTGGCTGCGAACGAATTGCTCGACATCGGCAAGAGACCGAGACCAATGACAAGAGCGAGGGCGGTGCTGGGGAAAAAATGCTTCATGCTGATTCGACGCGGGGACAATTGATCACGCATATTAGGCCGTCTTTGAAGTCGCCGGTTCCCACAAGGGCCGGTCGCATAATGCAAGAAAGCCCGGCGCTATAGCTTCGGGCTCAGTCCAGACTCACTATGGAGGCACTGTGAAAGCATTGCAAGGCGTTGAGGGGCGAGTGGAGTGGGTTGAGGAGCCGAGTCCTACGTGCGATGTAGGACAAGTTCGTATCCGAGTGGCGGCAGCGGGACTCAATCGAGCCGATTTGTTGCAGAAAGCGGGCCTGTATCCGCCACCGCCGGGAGCCAGTCAAGCACTGGGTCTTGAGTGTTCGGGGGTGATCAGCGAGGTCGGCCCGGGCTCGTCCTGGCAGGTCGGAGATCGGGTTTGCGCCTTGCTGGCCGGGGGTGGGATGGCCGAAGAGGTAGTTGTCGACGGACGGCATGTGTTGCCGGTTCCCGAAGGATTGTCCCTGGCCGAGGCCGCGGCGTTGCCGGAAGTGTATGCGACCGTCTGGCTGAATTTGTTTCAACTGGCTTCGCTCAAACCGGGTGAGAAAGTTCTTCTGCATGCCGGAGCAAGTGGAATCGGTTCAGCTGCCATTCAGCTGTGCAAGGCGTTTGGTAACCCGTGCTGGGTCAGCGTCGGCTCCGAGGATCGTCTGGCCTACTGTGAAGCGCTGGGTGCCCAGGGTGGAGTGGTGCGCAATAAGGATCTGGACCGCCTGAACGATCTGGGGCCGTTCGATGTGATCCTGGATCCGGTGGGCGGTAACTATGCGGCGCTGAACCTAAAGTTGCTGGCTCGCGATGGCCGTTGGGTGTTGATCGGTTTGATGGGCGGTCGTGAAGCGCAGCTGGATCTGGCGCAGGTGCTGGCCAAGCGCGTGCAACTGCTGGGTTCGACCCTGCGCAATCGGGATGAGCAGTTCAAGGCCGATTTGTTCAGCGATCTCAGCCAGCACGTCTGGCCGCTGTTTGCCGAAGGGCGTTTGAGCCCGCAACTGGCCAGGACGTTTGCGATCGAGGAGGCCGAAGCGGCGTTTGCGGAGCTGGCGACCAATCAGGTGTCGGGCAAGCTGGTGCTGGTGATTGACGACAGCCTGAGCTGACAACATGAACCTGTGAGTGCCTTTGTGGCGAGGGAGCTTGCTCCCGCTCGGTTGCGAAGCAGCCGCAAAACCTGAAAACCGGTTTTACCTGACTAGCCATAGTGACTGATTTTAGGGCCGCTTCGCGGCCCAGCGGGAGCAAGCTCCCTCGCCACAGGGGATCCGGGTTATTTCCAGATATGGATCGGCCAGCCGGCTTTTTCGGCGTGTTCGAGCAACACTGGATCCGGATTCACCACATGCGGGAAATCCACCTTCAGCAGCAGCGGCAAATCGTTGCGTGAGTCCGAGTAGAAACTCGCGCCTTCAAGGTTTTCCTCTTCGGCGTCCAGCCATTCCTGCAAGCGGGTGATCTTGCCTTCGCGGTAGGTCAGGGTGCCAACGGTGTTGCCGCTGTACACCCCGTGCGCCACTTCCAGCTCGATGCCGAGAATTTCGTCGATGCCCAGACGGTCGGCAATCGGCTTGACCAAATGCGTGCCCGAGGCCGAAATCACCAGAATCCGGTCGCCGGCCTTGCGGTGGGCGGCGATGGCTTTGGTGGCGTCGCTGAAGATGATCGGTTCGATGAAATCTTCCACCCAGGGCGCTACCAAGTGCTCGAGCTCTTGCGGCGTGCGACCGATCAGCGGCTCCAGGCTGAAGGCCATGTAGTCCTCCATGGCCAGGTGGCCCCTGCCGTACGCATCCATCAATTCCTTGTCGCGACGCAGGAAGGATTCGCCATCGACCCAGCCGAGGCGGGCCATCTGTTCGCTCCATAGCGAGGCGCAGTCGCCATGGATCAGGGTTTCGTCCAGATCAAAAATTGCCAGGGCCATCAGTGCGGTTCTCTCTTCAACATCAGCAAGGTCATCAGGCTACCTCACACAGGGCTGTCGGATCGATGGAAAGTGCCAGGCGCTGACCATCGGGATGCAGATCGGACGCCGAGCGGTTCAGCACATCCACCACCAATTCCACCCCCCGAGCTTCGACCCGGTAGCGAATCACGTTGCCCAACAGGCTGTGGCTGCGCACCTGCGCGTCGAGTTCGCCGTTCAGGCTCAGCTCGATGGCCTCCGGGCGGATCGCGATGCGGTGGGTGATCGGCCGTTGCAGCAGTTTGCTGGCGCTGTCGGCGTCCAGCAGGTTGTAGTTGCCGATGAAGCCTGCGGCGAACACGTCGACGGGCGCGGTGTAGAGGGTTTCGGCATCGCCACTCTGTACGATCTTTCCCTGATTCATCAGGAAGATTCGGTCAGACATGGTCAGGGCTTCTTCCTGATCGTGCGTGACGAAGATCGTGGTCAGGCCGAGTTCGCGCTGGATCTGACGGATCTGTTCGCGCAAGTGCTTGCGAATCCGCGCATCGAGCGCCGACAGCGGCTCATCCAGCAACAACAGCCGAGGTCGGGTCACCAACGAACGAGCGAGAGCGACACGCTGGCACTGGCCACCGGACAGCTGATGCGGGTAGCGGGCGGCGAAGTCATTGAGCTCTACCAGTCTCAGCACTTCGGCGACGCGTTTTTGGCTGTCGTCGGCGTTGACCTTCTGCATGCGCAAACCGAAGGCGACGTTCTGCTCCACGGTCATGTTCGGGAACAGCGCATAACTTTGGAACACCATGCCGATTCCGCGTTTCTGCGGGCTCAGTGGGACGAGGTCGTGACCTTCCAGCAGAATCTGGCCACCGTCCACCGAGGTCAGGCCAGCGATGCAACGCAGCAGCGTGGACTTGCCGCAACCGGACGGGCCGAGCAGGGTGACGAATTCGCCTTTCTTGATTTCGCAGTTGATGTCACTGAATACGGTGGTGCCCGAGTAATCTTTCTGAAGATGTTGGACGCTTACATAGCTCATTCGCTTTTGTCCTTGTTCAAGATATTGGCCACCCAGGTCAGAACCAGCACAAAGAAGAAGTAGGAAATCACCAGCGCACTGGTGAAGTGGCCGCTGCTGTTGCGCATGTTGTTGAGGTAGACCTGCAGGGTTTCGTAGCGGGTGCCGACGAGGATGTTGGCGAACACGAATTCACCGAACAGGAACGAGAAGGACAGCAGCAACGCCACCATCAGCCCCTTGCGCAGGTTCGGCAACACCACCAGGAAGGCTGCTTGCCAAGTGCTGGCGCCGAGCAGTTGTGCGGCGTCCATCAGGTCGCGCAGGTTGATCGCTTGCAGGTTGTTGGTGATCGCCCGGTACATGAATGGCAGCGCCACGGTGAAGTAGCAACCGATCAGAATCCACGGCGTACCGACCATCGCGAACGGCCCCGAACCGTAGAGCTGCAACAGCCCCACCGACGACACCACCGGCGGCACCGCGAAGGGCAGCAGGATCAGGATGTTCATCAGCGCGTCGAGCTTCGGGAAGTGGTAATGCACCACGAACAGCAGCGGCAGAATCAGCACCACCGACAGAATCAGCGAGCCGATACAAACCAGCAACGACTGACCGAATGCGTCGAGAAAACGTGGATCGCTCCACAGCTGGATGTACCACTTGAAGGTAAAGCCGCTGGGCATAATCGTCGCCGACCAACTGCTGGCGATCGAGTAGATCAGGGTTCCGAGCAGCGGCAACAACAGAATGGCAAACAGCAAATACACGATGACCCGGTGGTAGACACCGACGGGCCCCAGTTCAGCGCGAGACATGGTAGCTCCTCTTCAACAGCAGCTGATGCACGATGGTCACCAGGGTCATCAACGCCACCAGCACCACGGCCAAGGCGCTGGCGAGGTTCGGGTCGAGGGATATGTCGCCGGACACCATCGCCGCGATACGGATCGGCAACACGTTGAAGTTGCCAGTGGTCAGCGCGTAGACCGTGGCGTAGGCGCCCAAGGCGTTGGCCAACAGAATCACGAACGTGCCCAACAGCGCCGGGGTCAGCACCGGCAGACCGATGTGCCGCCAGAATTGCCAACCGCTGGCCCCGAGCAAGGCGGCGGACTCACGCCAGTCTTCGCGCAGGGCATCGAAGGCCGGGTAGAGCAACAGCACGCCCAGGGGAATCTGGAAGTAGGTGTAGAGAATGATCAGCCCGGTTTTCGAGTACAGGTTGAAATCCTGAATGATTCCGGCCTGTTTCAGCATGATGGTGAAAGTGCCGTTGAACCCCAGCAAGATGATGAAGGCGAAGGCCAGGGGCACGCCAGCGAAGTTGCTGGTCATGTTGGCGAAGGCATTCACGAAGTTGCGCAGTTTCGAGTCGACCCGGCGCAGGGAATAGGCGCCGAGCACGGCAATGACGATGCCGAATACGCTGGACCAGAAACTGATCTCGAGGCTGTATTGGATCGCCTGTAAATAGAACTTCGAATTGAAGATTTTGCTGAAGTTGGCCAGGCCCCAACCGAACTCTTCCGATTGCAGGCTGTTGATCATCACCCAGAGCAGCGGGGCGATCTCGAACACGAAGAAGAAAATTGCGAAGGGCACCAGGCACAGAGCGGCCAGCCATTTACCGCGGGTCATGGCATTCACTTGAGCAGCTCCCGGCACACAGGTTTGTCATGGGGCACGCCCAGCAGTTCACAGACGGTGCCGCACAGTTCGGTTTGTTTCGGCGCAGCGCCTTGGTTGAAGCTGAAGGCGTCGCCGAGGACGAACAGCGGCACTTCGCGTTCTTCAGGCAGCAGGCCGTTGTGCGAGCGGTCGTTGTTCATGCCGTGGTCGGCGGTCACCAGCACCTGGTATCCGGCGTCGAGCCAGCCTTGCAGGTAGTCGGCGAGGATGACGTCCGCCGAGCGGGCGCTGTTGCGGTATTGCGGGGTGTCGAGGCCGTGCTTGTGCCCGGCGTCGTCGATGTTCATGGGGTGGACCAACAGAAAGTTCGGCGCATGGCGCAGGCGCAGGTTTTCCGCGTCGGCGAACAGGTGCGAATCCGGGTAGTGGTCGTTCCAGTAGAAGTGACCGTGCTGGATCGGTAGTTTCGGGTCGTCGGTGTGACGGTCCCGGGCAGCCACGAACGGTGAACGGTTATACAACTCGCTGACCCAGTGATAGGCCGCGGCGGCGGTTTTCAGACCAGCGTCGGTGGCGTAATGGTAGATGCTGCGCTGGTTGGACAGGCGCGAGACGTTGTTGTGAACGATGCCGCTGTCGATCGGCGCAACGCCGGTCAGGATGCATTCGTAAAGCGGTCGGGACAGGGCCGGCAGTGCACATTCCAGTTTGTAGAGCGCCGCGCGTCCTGCGCCAACGTAAGCCTGCAGATGCCCCATGGCGTGGCGCGCGACTTCGTAATTGAGGCCGTCGAGCACGACAAGGATGACGTTGTGCTTCATAGGGGGCGAAGACTCCGAAATCGAAACTGAACGTCGTAGGAGCTGCCGCAGGCTGCGATCTTTTGATCTTTCACTTGAAACTCAAGTGACCCCAAAAAAGATCGCAGCCCGTGGCAGCTCCTACGGCTGTTTTATTACGGCATATTGATGATGACTTCTTCCTGCCACTTCTGCGGCAGCGACTTGGAGGTCTTTTCCCACGCATCCGCGTCTTTGATCGGCGTAACCTTTTTGTACTGCTCGTTAGGCAGCAGCTTGGCCTTGACCTCTTCCGGCAGAGTCAAATGCTCGGCGCGAATTGGACGGGCGTTGCCTTTTGCCAGGTTGATCTGGCCAGCGTCGCTGAAGATGTATTCGCGGGCCAGTTTGGCGGCGTTCGGGTGCTTGGCGTATTTGTTGATGATGGTGGTGTAGCCGGAAATCACCGAGCCATCGGATGGAATCAGCACGGTGTAGTCATCCGGATTGGCCATCTTGGCCTTGTAGCTCAGGCCGTTGAAGTCCCAGACCACGCCGACTTCGATTTCACCCTTTTCCATGGTGGCGATCGTCGGGTTGGCCATGGACAGGCGGCCTTGCTTGGCGATATCTGCGAACAGCAACAGGGCCGGCTGAATGTTTTTCTCGTCACCGCCATTGGCGAGGGCGGCGGCCAGCACACCGTTGGCAGCCTGGGCTGCGGTGCTCACGTCACCGATGGAGACTTTGTATTTGCCGGTCTTGAGGTCGGCCCATTTGGTCGGTGCCTCGGAACCGTGCAGCAGCTTTTTATTGATGATGAACGCGATGGAGCCGGTGTAGGCCAGTGCCCAGTTACCGTCCTTGTCCTTGGCCCAATCCGGAACCTGTGCCCAAGTACTCGGCTTGTAAGGTTGCACCACGCCCTGCTTGACCGCGATCGGGCCGAAGGCGGCACCGACGTCGCCGATGTCGGCTGTGGCGTTGTCTTTTTCGGCGGCGAACTTGGCGATTTCCTGGGCCGAGCTCATGTCGGTGTCGATGTGTTTCAGGCCGTATTTCTTGGCCAGGTCTTCCCAGGTGCCTTTCCAGTTGGCCCAGTCATCGGGCATGCCGACGCTGTTGACGGCGCCTTCCGCTTTCGCAGCGGCTTCGAGTGTTTTCAGATCGGTATCCGCCGCCATGGCGGCAGTGCACAGGGCAATGGTCGAGCCTAACAGTGATGCCAGGAAAAACTGTTTCATCCGAAGCTCCTTTGGGCGTTTTCAACGCTGCGATTGCGGTTGTGTTGGTCTAGGTCAGCAATACCTGAGCCAATTTAGGCGTCCTGGATGACATTTTGATGTCGACGACCGGTCGGCCTGAATTTCCTGCGCTCGGATACGCGGGGTGCGAGATAAGCGTAGACCATGGCTAAAGGGCTGATATGAAAGGGACTTGGCCATAAAATTGCAGGTGTCTGAAGCAACCGTTCGGCGGCTTTGTCATCTGTCAGTCATCTGCAGTGCCTAGGCTTGCAGGCAATTGATGGAGCCCGGTTTCAATCGCGGTTCTGCCCTGAATCAGTGCTGGTCTAGTCCAGATAGGTAACGTTGATGCGCATCGAGACAACCAAAGCGGTGACAGCGATCGGGCAGGTTCTGCAAGAACAGCTCGACCACGGCCTGTTGGCGCCCGGGAGCAAGTTACCGGCCGAGCGCAAGCTCAGTGAGTTGTTCGGTACCACGCGGATTACCGTGCGTGAGGCGTTGTTGCAGTTGGAGGCCCAAGGCCAGATTTATCGCGAGGAGCGGCGCGGCTGGTTCGTGTCGCCGCCACGGCTGGCCTATAACCTGATGCAACGCAGCCACTTTCACGCGATGGTCAGCGCCCAGGGGCGGGTGCCGTCCACCGAGGTGATTTCCGCGCGTTTGCAGCCGGCGTCAGCGGCGGTGTGTGCCTGGCTGCAGCTGCCAGCGCTGTCGAGCGTGATCCAGATCTGCCGCTCGCGACGGATTGACGGGCGATTGGTGCTGTATGTGGAGCACTACCTGAACCCGCAATATTTTCCGGGGATCCTGGACTTCGATCTGAATCAGTCGATGACCGAACTGTATGCGCGGCATTACGACTTGCACTACGGGCGGGTACGCTTCGAGATCGTGCCGACCGCGCTGTCGGTGGACGCCGCGGCGGCTTTACGGGTGTCGGTGGGCAGCCCGGGGTTGCGGATTGCCCGGGTCAACTACGATCAGCATCAGCGGCTGATCGATTGCGACCTGGAGTTTTGGCGCCATGATGCGATTCATGTCGGGGTGGATGTGGTCTGAACCCCACCTACGCAGATTGTTCGCCACCGGGGGTGATCACCTGAATGCTCATGCGCGGTGTCGCCAGATCCAATCCGGCCTCATCCAGATGCCGCTTGAGCGACAGGTTGAACGCCCGGGACACTTCCCACTGCTTGATCGGCGCGGTCTTGAAGCGCGCGCGCAGAATCGCATTGCCTGACTCGAAACTTTCGACCCCCTGGATCTCCAGCGGCGACCAGATGTTGCGCCGTTGCAGCGGGTCGGTGCGCATTTTCTGGCCGACGTCGCGCATCAGTTTGATCGCTTCGTCGATGTCCATGTTCGAGGGCACCGCCACCCGGAAGATCGCGTAGCCGAACTCCCGGGAGTAGTTCTTGATGCTTTTGATTTCGCTGAACGGAATGGTGTGGACGATGCCGTCGATGTCCCGCAGGCGCACGGTGCGGATGGTCAGGCCTTCGACTGTGCCCAGGTGACCGCCGACGTCCACGTAGTCATCGATGGCCAGGGAGTCTTCGATGATGATGAACAGCCCGGTGATCAAGTCGGCCACCAGCGATTGCGCGCCGAAACCGATGGCCAGGCCGATGACACCGGCACCGGCCAGCAGCGGCGTGACGTTCATGCCCATGTTCGCCAGGGCGACGATCAGCGCAATGATGAAAATCGCCACGAACAGCACGTTGCGGATCAGCGGCATCATCGTCTGCGCCCGGGCATTGGCCAGGCCTTTGCGCGAGCGGGTGAGGGCGTGGTGCACGGCGGTGTCGCTGAGGATCCAGATCAGCCAGGCAAAAATCAGCGTGCCGCCGAGGCTGAACAGTTTGACGCTGACTTCATGGCCTTCGCCTTCGGTGAAGCGGATCAGCGACATGCCCCAGACCCGCAGGCCGAGCTCGATGAACGCCAGCCACACCAGCAGATGGGCGAGGGTGTAGAAGAAACTTTTCAGGCGATCCGAATACAGCGCGTGGCGCTTGGGGCCGCGTTGTGGCTTGAGTGCATGACGGCGCACCAGCCCGTTGATGACCATGCACAACACCAGTAGCACGGTACAGATCAGCGACTGACGCAGCGCGGTGCTGGTGTCGCCGGCAGAGACGAAGGTGGCGAACAGCGAGATGCCCACCAACACCAGCGCCGGCAGATACCAGAACGTCCCGAGGATTTCGATCGTGTCGCTCAAGGCGCGGCGGGTCAGGCGCCGAGACAGCGGCTGGTTGCGGATCAGGTGCGCGATGGGCCGGCGGAAACGCAGAATGAAAAAACCTGTGAAGATCGCCGCCAGTACATTGGCGAACGTCGCCGCCGTATGGGCCAGATGCTCACCGAGGCTGGCGATCAGGCGCGGGTCGTTCAGGGCTTCACCGAAGGCGGCGAAACTGCCGATCAGCCACAACGGGCGGAAGGCCTGATGCCGCAGGATGTACAGGGCGCGATGGCGATGCGGGCCATCGAGCAGGGAAAACGCGATGACGCAGATCGCCGAGAAACAGGTACCGACCACCAGCGCATAAGCCAGCACCATGGCCAGGCTTTTGCCCAGTGACGAGGGCAGGGCGTAGGTCATGTAAACCGTCATGACCAGGGCGATCATCCACGGCCCGAGTTTGCGCAAGGCAAAGCGCAGCATGTCCAGGGCCTTGGGGTGTTGCGGCAGTTCTTCGGTGAGACCGAAGCGCATGCGCACCCGGTGGCCGAGCCAGATCAGGGCTGCGGCCAGCAGGCTCCAGACCATCAGGATCATGGCGAAGGCAAAAATGATGGGCAGCCATTCATTGGCCGGCAGCATGAGTGCCACCAGTTCATCCTTGGCCAGGTCGACTTCTTCGGACCAGCGAGTGAGGGGGCTGTCGGCGCCGGAAAATTGCTTTTCGAAACTGGCCAGGGTGCCGCCGATCAGGCCCAGCACGCCTTCTTCTGTGGTCGGTTGGGCTTTTTTGCTGACGTCGCGCAGCTTTTTCAGGTCCGCCAGCAGTTTGGTCCGCTGCTGATCGTTTTCCAGCGACTTGATGACTTCGTCCAGCGACTGCCCCAGTGGAGCTTGCGCTTCGGGCTGGGTTTTCGCCGAGCCGCTGAGCAGCCCCGGCAAGCCGACCGCCTGGGCAGGCGTCAGCGGCAGCAGCGTCATCAGGCAGACAAGGAACAAACAAGGCAGGGCAAAAAGACGAGCGAACACTAGGCGGTCAACCTCGGATGAGCGAATCGGCCGAGTGTACGAGCCCGTCAAAATCAATGCGAGCCGGGCGTAAGGATTTATTCGTTGAGTTTGGCGAGGATCTTGTAGATCACGGTGGCGAGGATCATCAGCATGCCGACCCACATCGCGAACACACCGGCGTTCTTGTCGCGAAAGTTGAAACCGATGGCCAGCATGATCATCCCGGAAAGAATCGGGATCAGCATGGCGTGAAACGAAGACATCGAGATCATGGTGACAGCCTTGTCGGAGGGGTTACTGCAAGTCTAGGCGGCTTTCGGGCGGGCGTTGGTGATGTATGGCAGGAATGGATCGCAAGATCATTGTGGCGAGGGAGCTTGCTCCCGTTGGGCTGCGAAGCAGCCCTAAAACAAAGCAACATCGGCTAATCTGCCAGACCGAGTTTGCCAAGTTACGACTGCTTCGCAGCCGAGCGGGAGCAAGCTCCCTCGCCACAAAAGTTGCCTTTTAATCACAAGGGTTATGGCAACTCGCGGCAGGCGTAAAACGCGCTCAGCACTTTGACCAGGTGTGCCAGGTCATGGCTGCCGCACAGCTCGCGGATCGAGTGCATGGCGAACGTCGGCAAACCGATGTCCACGGTGCGCACGCCCAGGTGGCTGGCGGTGATCGGGCCGATGGTCGAGCCGCAGCCCATGTCGCTGCGCACCACGAAGCTCTGCACCGGTACTTCTTCGGCCATGCACAAATGACGGAAGAACCCGGCGGTTTCGCTGTTGGTGGCGTAGCGCTGGTTGCTGTTGACCTTGATTACCGGGCCGGCATTGAGTTTCGGGCCGTGGTTGGCGTCGTGCTTGTCGGCGTAGTTCGGGTGCACGCCGTGGGCGTTGTCGGCCGAGACCAGCAGGGATTTCTGAATGGTCCGTACGAATTCATCCCCTTCGGGCAACAAACGACGCAGGGTTTGCTCAAGCATCGGACCGTCGGCGCCACAGGCCGAGCAGGAACCGACTTCTTCGTGATCGTTGCAGACCAGCACGCAGGTTTCGTCGGTTTCGGTCGTCAGCAATGCTTGCAGGCCGGCGTAGCACGACAACAGGTTGTCCAGGCGAGCGCCCGCGATGAAATCGCCATGCAGGCCAATGACCGCGGCGCTTTGGGTGTCGTAGAAGCTCAGCTCGTAATCGAGCACCACGTCGGCGTTCAGGCCATGTTCGCGGGCCAGCTGATCGGTGAGCACGGCGCGGAAGTCCACGCGTTCGTCACCGGCGAATTGCGCGAGAATCGGCGGCAGCTCGGTCTGGGCATTGATCGCCCAGCCCATGTTGGCTTCACGGTTGAGGTGAATGGCCAGGTTCGGAATGATTGCAACGGGAGCCTTGAAGTCGATCAACTGGCTCTCGACCTTGCCATCGCGACGGAAGGTCACGCGGCCGGCCAACGACAGATCACGGTCGAACCACGGCGCCAGCAGTGCACCGCCATAGACTTCGACGCCCAATTGCCAGAAGCCCTGGCGTTGCAGTTCCGGCTGGGGTTTGACCCGCAGGCACGGGCTGTCGGTGTGTGCGCCGACCAGGCGAATGCCGCCATGCAGGGGCGAATGACGGCCCATTTTGAACGCGACGATCGAAGAGTCGTTACGGGTGACGTAGTAACGGCCATTGGCTTCGGTGGTCCACGGCTCGCGCTCGTCGAGGCGCACAAAACCGGCCGCTTCCAGGCGCTGGACAAGGCTGGCGGTGGCATGGAACGGGGTAGGGGAGGCCTTGAGGAAGTCGATCAGGCCTTGGTTCAACTCTTCGCGCATAAGAAGCTCCAGACAGCAGTGGCGCCAGTTTAACGTATTGAAAGCGCAAAGTGCGGCGGGCCTGATGTTGGCGGCGCGTGAGATTTAATGTGGCGAGGGAGCTTGCTCCCGCTCGGCTGCGCAGCGGCCGCAAATCCTGCTTGCACGGTGTGCCCGACAGAATACGGTCGCTGGTTTTGGGAGTGCTCCGCACTCCAGCGGGAGCAAGCTCCCTCGCCACAACAGCCCCCTCGCCACACAGCTCACTCGCTACAGAGGCTCCCTAGGCACAGTCAGAACGGTGCCGGGCACTCGAAGCGCAGGCGTTCGCCGCTTTGCGGATGAGTGAAGCTCAGCATGCTCGCGTGCAGGCACAGGCGTGGCCAGGCAGCCAGGGCTTGCGGATGGGCGTAGAGCCCGTCACCCAGCAGCGGGTGGCCGATGGAGAGCATGTGCACGCGCAACTGGTGAGAACGGCCGGTGATTGGCGTCAGCTCGACGCGGCACCAGTCGCCACAACGCTCCAGTACACGCCAGAAGGTCAGGGCGTGCTTGCCGAATTCGTGGTCCACCACATGCCGTGGCTTGGTCGGCGGATCGTAGCGCAGGGGCAAATCGATGCTGCCACTGTCCAGTTCCGGTTGTCCCCAGCACAGGGCGGTGTAGGCCTTTTCGGTTTCGCGGTCGTGAAATTGCCGAGACAGCTCGCGATGAGTGTCCGGGTCACGGGCCAGCAGAATGATGCCGGAGGTTTCCCAGTCCAGCCGATGGACAATTCGCGCTTCCGGGTAGCCGTTTTCTTGCAGGCGCGTAATCAGGCAGTCCTTGTTGTCATCGGCCCGTCCGGGGACGGAGAGCAACAGGGTCGGTTTATCCACCACCAGTACGGCGGCGTCCTGATAGATGATGCGGATGTTGGACAACGGCATTAAAACAGCCTCGTAACAAACGCCAACGGCGACTCAGAACCTTCAATGCCCCGTGTAGGAGCTGCCGCAGGCTGCGATCTTTTGATTTTGCTTTAAAACAAGAT
>NZ_JBGLZF010000043.1:0-46453 GCF_047304405.1 Pseudomonas sp. Pseusp11 | reverse complement strand
TGGATGGCCGATGGCGGCGGGCCCCCGGAGCAATGCCGGAGTGAGGGCATGCCGAGCCTAGGCGAGGCACCGAATGGAGGGGCAAAAGCGCTTTGGTTACTTTCGCGCTTTTCGAAAGTGACTCGCTGTAAAAGCGAAACCATAAGTCGCCGTTACCGCAGTAACGGATATGTACACGATCAGAAAAGAGCCGCCATATGCCCCCTAATCCTAAAACGCCCCTCCAGAGCAAAGTCGAAGGCCGGTGTAGACTGATGACCTGTTCTCTTCTGGCAAGACAAGGGAGTGTGCCCAGCCATGATCGGTGCCGAGTTACTGTCATCCGAAACCCTGACGGTGGGTTGGCTGATCTATATACCGGCGCTGATCTGGGCAATTGCACGAGCGCCATGGGTCGAACTGTTCAGCGACAGCCGTCGCCAGCATCTGCTATTCGGTACGGTGTTCGCGCTGTTCATGCTGTGGCTGGTGCGACGGGACTTTGATACCGGCGTGTCTTATCACTTCATCGGCATGACCGCCGTGACCTTACTGCTGGATTGGCCGTTGGCGATTGTCGGCGGGTTGGTCGCGCAGGTGGGCTTGGTGTTGCTCGGGCGTCAGGACCTGGCCGCTGTCGGCGTAAACGGAGCGCTGCTGATTCTGCTGCCGGTGCTGGTCACCGAGTGCTGCGCCATCCTGGTGGAGCGCGCGCAGCCACGTAATCCCTTTGTGTATATCTTCTGTTCCGGTTTTTTTGCCGCTGCGCTGTCGGCCTTGTTGTGCCTGATCCTGACGCTCACGCTGCTGTGGTACGACGAAAGATTCGTCATGCCGTACTGGCTGGAAGACTTTGTTGGTTACCTGTGGTTGCTGATTTTTCCGGAAGCGTTCATCAACGGCATGGTGATCAGCGCGTTGGTGGTGTTCTGCCCCGAATGGCTGGAAACGTTCAATCGCACGCGCTATCTATCGGCGCCCTGGAAAGATGACGATCCCGAATCTTGATCCACATCAAATCCAAAAAACGCTGACGAATCCATGCTTCGGAAAACTTTCAGGAGCATCGAAATGAGTGTCTACGAGTGGGCCAGGCAAGAGCTGCGTCAGAGTCTGGATGTGGCGCAAGAGGTGGGTTTCGATCCGGGATTGAGCCTGCGCGCCTTGCTCAGTGCAGTGGTGCAGCAGAGCAAGGCAGTACGCAATATCGAAGACCTGGCCGATGAGTTGCGGTTTCTCGCCGAGAACCTCGACGAGGGTCAGGACTATGGCTTTATGCGGCCCTGATGGCCGGGATCAGTGACGTGGGTCGAAGTCGCCGCTGAACAACTCGTCCTCGGCATCGGGGGGCACCGGGATCTTGTGCTCTTCCGACGCCCAGGCGCCCAGGTCGATCAGTTTGCAACGGTCCGAACAGAATGGCCGGAACTTGTTCTCGGGGCTCCATTCGACAGGGGCGCCACAGGTTGGGCAATCGACGGTCGGGGTTTGGCTCATGACTGGCCTCCACGCAAAGTAAGGTAAAAGTGATGCAGCCGTTCGACCTCGCTGTGCAGCCAGGCGAGGTCGCGGTCGTTGACCACCACATCGTCGGCATGGCTCACGCGGTCCTGTCGGCTGGACTGAGCCTTGAGGATCGCCTGGACTTGCTGTTCGCTGGTCTGGTCACGCTGCAGGGTGCGTTCGATCTGTAGCTGTTCCGGGGCATCGATCACCAGGACCCGTTGGGTCATGGCGTACTGCCCGGACTCGATCAGCAGCGGCGAAACCAGAATCGCATAAGGCGATTGTGCCTTGGCCAGATGATGGGCGATTTCCTCGGCGATCAACGGATGCAGTAGCGCTTCGAGCCAGCGGCGTTCTTCCGGCACCTCGAAGATCAGCTTGCGCAGGGCCGCACGATCCAGCTGGCCATCGGATTGCAACACGCCGGGACCAAAGTGCTCGGCGATTTTTGCCAGTGCCGGGCGACCGGGTTCGACCACCCAGCGAGCCGCATGATCGGCGTCCACCACGTGCACGCCGAGGTCGATGAAGTGCTGCGCGGCCGCGCTTTTGCCGCTGCCGATGCCGCCGGTCAGGCCGAGAATCCAGGGTTTTTCCACAGGGGTATTCATTTCAAACCGACAAACTGCCAATAGAAGCCGGTTATTTGACCACCCCAGAGCAAGGCAATCCAGCCGGCAATGGCCAGATAGGGTCCAAAGGGTAGCGGCGTCGAGGTTTTCGCATCCCGCAGGCGCAGCAAAATCACCCCGAGAATGGCCCCTACCAGCGATGACAGCAGAATGGTCATGGGCAGGATCTGCCAGCCGCCCCAGGCGCCGAGCATCGCCAGCAGCTTGAAGTCACCGTAACCGATGCCGTCCTTGCCGGTGACCAGCTTGAACAGCCAGAACACCGTCCACAGCGCCATGTAGCCGGCCACCGCGCCCCAGAACGCGTCATGCAGTGATACGAAGAGCCCGAAGCTGTTGAGGACCAGTCCCAACCACATCAATGGCATCACCAGTACGTCCGGCAATAGTTGATGTTCGGCATCGATCAGGCTCATCGCCAGCAGGCCCCAACTCAGGACCAGCACCATGCAGGCCTGCCAGCCGAAACCGAAATGCCAGGCGACGAACGCTGACAGCAGGCCGCAGGCCAGTTCGGTCAGCGGGTAACGTTTACTGATCGGCGCTGCACAGCTCGAGCAGCGCCCACGTAAAAACAGATAACTGAGTATTGGAATGTTTTCCCATACTCGAATCCGATGACCGCAGTGGGGACACTCGGAGTGGGGCAATATCAGGTTGTAGGTCGGGCCGGGGGCTTCGGCTGGCAAGTCCAGTACGTCATGGGCCTGCAGGCGCCATTCACGCTCAAGCATTTTCGGCAGGCGCCAGACCACCACGTTGAGAAAACTGCCGATCAGCAGGCCGATCAGCCCTGCGGTCATCACGAAGGCCAGCGGGTTGAGGCTCAGAAATTCGTTCAAGGACATATCAGACCGCTGAGCCGAGTTGGAAGATGGGCAGGTACATTGCAACCACCAGCCCGCCGACGATAACACCCAGCACCACCATGATGAATGGCTCCATCAGGCTGGTCAGGTTATCGACCATGTTGTCCACCTCAGCCTCGTAGAAACTCGCGACCTTGTCGAGCATGTCGTCCAGCGCGCCGGACTCTTCGCCAATGGCCGTCATCTGGATCGCCATGGTCGGAAAAATGCCGGAGGTACGCATGGAAAAATTCAGCTGCATGCCGGTCGAAACGTCCTGCTTGATGCGCAACACCGCTCGCTTGAACACGATATTGCCGGTCGCGCCCGCCACTGACTCCAGGGCTTCGACCAGTGGCACGCCGGCGGCAAACGTCGTCGACAGGGTGCGGGCGTATCGGGCCACGGCGGACTTGTACATGAGCGCGCCAACCAACGGCAGTTTCAGCAGCCAGGTGTCCGTCCGGTCGCGAAAGCCCGGGGAGTTCTTGAAGGCATGGCGCAGGCCGAAGATCCCCCCGGCCAGCACGCCGAGTATCATCCACCACCAGTCCTGCATGAACTCCGACAAGCCGATGACCATCACGGTGAACGCCGGCAGTTCGGCGCCGAACCCCGAGAATACCGACTGGAACTGCGGCACAACCTTGACCAGCAGAATGCCGGTCACAATGATTGCAACGAACACCACCGCCAGCGGGTAGGTCATGGCTTTCTTGATCTTGGCCTTGAGGCTTTCGCTCTTTTCCTTGTAGGTCGCCACCCGTTCCAGCAAGGTATCCAGGGCACCGGCCTGCTCGCCGGCGTCCACCAGGTTGCAGTACAGCTCGTCGAAATACTGGGGCTTTTTGCGCAGGGCCGCGGCGAAGCTGTTACCGGCCGCGACTTCCTGTTTCACCTCGTCCACCAGCTTGCGCATGTTCGGGTTATCAAAGCCTTCGCCGATGATCTCGAACGATTGCAGCAGCGGTACGCCGGCTTTCATCATGGTCGCCATCTGCCGGGTAAACAGGGCAATGTCCAAGGGTTTGATGCGCTTACCGGCACTGAAAATGGACGTGGACTTTTTCCGCACCTTGCCCGGGTTGATGCCCTGCTTGCGCAACTGGGCCTTGATCAGCGCAGGATTTTGTCCGGTCAACTCGCCGGTCATTTTCGCACCTTTGCGATCCGTGCCTTCCCAGGCATACACGCTGATTTTCGCTGCTTTGACCGCCATATTCAGTCCTTCGTGACCCGGTTGATTTCTTCAAGGCTGGTGATGCCTTGCATGGCCTTGAGCAAGCCCGAGGTGCGCAGGTCGTTGAAGCCGTCCTTGCGCATCTGGAGGTCGATCTCCAGTGAATTGCCTTCGGCCATGATCAGCCGTTGCAGGTCAGGGGTGTTCTTTACCACTTCATAAATCCCCACTCGCCCTTTGTAGCCAGCGTTACATTGATTGCAGCCGACCGGTTCATAGATCGTGAACGAGCCGATGCGTTCCTCGGGGAAGCCTTCCTTGAGCAGCGTCTCGCGGGGAATCTCGATGGGTTTCTTGCAATGGCTGCACAACTTGCGCGCCAGGCGCTGGGCAATGATCAGGCTGACCGAGGTCGCAATGTTGAAGCCCTGAATCCCCATGTTGTGCAGGCGGGTCAGGGTTTGCGCGGCGCTGTTGGTGTGCAGGGTTGAAAGCACCATGTGCCCGGTCTGGGCGGCTTTGATGGCAATTTCGGCAGTTTCGAGGTCGCGGATTTCGCCGACCATGATCACGTCCGGGTCCTGGCGCAGAAACGAGCGCAACGCTTGGGCGAAATCCATTCCCTGCCTGGGATTGACGTTGACCTGGTTAACGCCCTCCATGTTGATTTCCACCGGGTCTTCGGCAGTGGAGATGTTGATGTCGACGGTGTTGAGGATGTTCAGCCCGGTATAGAGCGACACGGTCTTGCCTGAACCGGTGGGCCCGGTCACCAGGATCATCCCCTGTGGTTGTTTGAGGGCGGCCATGTACAGGTCTTTCTGCTCCGGCTCATAGCCGAGGGCATCGATGCCCATTTGCGCGCTGGACGGATCGAGGATCCGGATCACCACTTTTTCGCCCCACAGGGTCGGCAGGGTGTTGACCCGGAAGTCGATGGACTTGCTCTTGGACAGGCGCATCTTGATCCGCCCGTCCTGGGGTTTGCGCCGCTCGGAGATGTCGAGACTGGCCATGACTTTGAGCCGGGAAGCAATGCGGTTGGCCAGTTGCGTGGGTGGCTTGGCGACCTCATGCAGGATGCCATCGGTGCGCATCCGCACGCGGTAGGTTTTTTCGTAGGGTTCGAAATGCAGGTCGGAAGAACCGCTCTTGATTGCATCGAGCAACATCTTGTGGACGAAGCGCACCACGGGCGCGTCATCGGTATCCTGTCCGGCGATGGCGTCCTGTTTCTGGTCATCGACCGATTCGATGTCCAGACCGTCGAGGTCGACATCGGCCATCTCTTCCAGGCCGGTGGCGTGGCTGTCGAAGAATTTTTCGATGGCGTCGCTGAGCTTGTCTTCTTCGACCAGGATGGCTTCGGTGTTCAGCCCGGTACTGAACTGGATGTCGTTGATGACCTGTTGATTGCTCGGATCGGAAACCCCCACGAACAGTTTGTTGCCGCGCCGCCAGAGGGGTAGGGCGTGGTGCTGGCGGATCAGTTTTTCGCTGACCAGCCCCTTGGGCTGGGTGTCTTTTTCCAGGCAGTTGAGGTCCAGCAGGGCCATGCCGAAATGCTCCGAAGCCACCTCGGCGACCTGCCAGCTTTTCAGCAGTTTGTTTTGCACCAGATAACTGACCAGTGAGACTCGATCGCGTTGGGCTTGCTGATATGCCTGTTGCGCACTTTGATCAGTGATCAGCTCGGCCAGTACCAATTGCTTGGCCAGACCGCTAAGGGCAATGTCATTCATTGGGATTCCGGACGCAGGCGGTTAATGACTTATAGCCTAGTCAAGCAGTGGAACCAAACCAGCCGAGGTGAGGTGACAAAAAGTGTCAGAAAGTGCGGATCCTGGGGGTAGGAAAGGTCTTTGTCGTGATCCCGAGCCCAGTCTGCAGGGGCGCATACGACTTGGCATGACCTGTGCTGTACCCTGTACAGATCATGAGATTTCGACTCATGCATGGAGCCTGTCTATGAAAAATCAAAATGGTTTTACCCTGATCGAACTGCTGATCGTGGTGGCGATCATCGGGATTCTGGCGACGTTTGCGTTGCCGCAGTATTCGAAGTACCAATCACGGGCGAAGGTCACCGCTGCGCTTGCGGAAATCTCGGCACTGAAGGTGCCTTTCGAAGACATTATGAATCAGGGTACCGATCCTACCCTCGCTTTGATCGGCGGTACGGCGACTACAGGTAACTGCACGATTACGGCATCGGGTACCACCGCTACCGGTGTGGGCACTATTGCCTGCACGATCCTCAATGCTCCAGGGCCTGTGCTCAGCAAAACCATTACGCTTTCGCGTACCCTCGCCGGTGGCTGGACATGCGCCACCACGGCTCTACAAGAGTACGCACCCAAAGGCTGCACCGGCACCTGATCCATACCACCCGGCATAAACAATGCCCCGCTTCTCACGACGCGGGGCATTTTTGTTGGTCATTTGGGCGGGGGCGATTCGGATGATCACGAAAACCCCCGACAATTCATGCCCTTAGGCCTACGCTAAAACCCGCAACTTGCATGTAGATAATGTCGCACTCATGCATTTTGCATGATTTCGAAAGTTGTCATTTTTATTAAGTTGTTGATTTATAGGTATTTATTTTTAGGTCGCTAGTTGGCACAGCGTTCGCACTCTCTCTGGTAACCCTGCTGACAAGACGACACGCAGCAGACTTTCCAGAAGAACAGGAGTTACTCGTATGAAGAAGTTCGCTATCGCTGCCGCTACTGCTACCGCGCTGACCCTGACGATGGTCAACGCTGCATTTGCACAGACCACCCAAACCACCCAGGCTCCCATGACGCTGGCCGCCGGTGAAGTGACCAAAGCCAAGGAAGCTACTTCCGATACCTGGATCACGACCAAAGTCAAAGCAGACCTGGTGACTGAAAAAGGCATCCCTGGCACCGACATCAAAGTCGAAACCAACAAAGGTGTCGTGTCGCTGTCGTCCACTGTTGCGGTGACTGAAGCTCAGAAAACCACCGCCGTGGCCATTGCCAAGAAAATCAAAGGCGTCAAAGCGGTGTCCGCTGACGGCCTGAAAGCCGAGTAAGGCAAGGCTTCTCGCCTGGACCGGGAGAAGATGCGGCAGGCGGGCCAGGTCATACGTCTGTCGCTTTTTGAGAGTTCATGCGAAAGGCCATATGGACGTGGCCGTTACAGGCCCCCGACATTCGTGTCGGGGGCCTGTTCTATTGGGAGCAACGCAAAAACCTGTGGGAGCAAGCCTTTGTGGCGAGGGGGCTTGCCCCCGTTCGATTGCGAAGCAATCGTAAACCGGTTACCGCTTTCCCATTCAAGATCGCAGTGACGGGTTTCAGGGGCGCTCCGCACCCCAACGGGGGCAAGCCCCCTCGCCACACATTGGTTTGTAGTGGGTTCAGTTACCGCGTTTGCTGGTGATTTGAACCAACCGGTTTCCTTCAAAGCGCAGGTACTGGTACATCCCGCTGTTGGGCCCGTAGGTCCATTCCTCGACCTGAAACTCTTCCCGGCGATTGGCGCTGCGCTTGTAGCCGAGCAGGTCACGTGCGACAGGCTCTCCGCATTTTTGCAGCACTTCGCTGGACCTGTCCCCGACGCTGATCAGCTGGCTGCCGCAGCGCAGGGTATCGGCCGCCGCGGCTTGGCCGGCAGCCAATACCAGGGCCAGGCTCACAAGCCATTGCGCGCCCATCACTCGGCATCCAGATGCAAGGCCGTCACCACGCGGCCATCACTTTCGGCCTCGCCGAGGTTGGCGTCGATGAAGTACACGCGGTCATCGGCCAACTGCCCTTTGTCCACCAGGTAGTCCTTGATACTGCTGGCCCGTTCCTGGCCCAGCTGACGCAACAGAACCTCGCTGGAGCTCCAGAAACCGATCACGCTTTCACGCATTTTTTTGCTGCGTTCTTCCTTGCCCAAATCCTTCCATTCCGCGGGCGGCTGGATCTTGAGGCGTGTGCGGTAGATTCCTTCGAGCAGCGGGCCTTTCTCGCTTTCCGGCACTTCCAGCATGGAGGCCTGGGCCGGCACCTTGTCGCCGCGGCGCTGGAGCATTTTGTAGTAGTTGTACTGGTATTCCCGTTCCAGGCGTTGCTCGGCGAGCAGCGGGCCGTCGCTGCTCTTGGCGGCAGTGCCTTCGATTTCCAGGCGCAGGGCCGGACGCTCCTTGAGTGCCTGGGACAGTTTGATCAGTGTTGCTTCGGCTTCCTTGCTCAAGTCACTCGAACCTGGTGCAAACGCCACAGTGCCCAAGTCCTCTGAACCACCGCCGCTGACCAGCCCGCCAATCATTTTGAACGGCGCCGCGGCCGCCTTCACGATCAGATTGCGCAGGGTCTGCCAGATGATCGGCATGATGCTGAACTGCGGGTTGTTCAGGTCGCCGCTCACCGGCAATTCGATGGAAATCTTGCCGTCGACATCCTTGAGCAAGGCAATCGCCAGTTTCAGCGGCAGGCTTACTGCATCCGGACTGTCGACTTTTTCACCCAGTTGCAGCTGCTCGACCACCACTTTGTTTTCGGCCAGGAGCTGACCGTTGGTGATCTTGTAATGCAGATCCAGATTGAGCCGGCCCTTGCGGATGCGGTAGCCGGCGAACTTGCCGGAGTAGGGCGTCAGGGTCGTCAGTTCCACCCGTTTGAAACTGGTGGCGATGTCCAGGCTGGCCATCGGGTCGAACGGGTTGACCGAGCCCTTGATGGTCACCGGCGCATAGCGGTCGACCTTGCCTTTGACGTCGACGTTGGCCGGTTTTACGTGGCGGCTGTCGATGGTGCCGATGTTGCCGTTCAGTTGTTGGACGGCGGTGGCGAAGTTCGGCGTCAGGCTGAAGTCGGCGAAGTTTGCCGAACCGTCATTGATGGCGATGCTGCCAATGTGGATGCCCAGTGGTTTTTCGCTTCCGGTTGCCGGTTTGGCGGCAGCGGTCTTGGCGCCGGAGTCGGCCGGTTGCGGGATCAGCAGGTCATCGATGTTGGTGGTGCGGTCATCGTTGATCATGAAGCGCGCATAGGGCTGGAACAGATTGACCTTGTCGATCGACAGGCTGTCGCCGTGCTGATAGTTCAGGCCTTCGAGCGCCACCTGTTGCCACTTGAGGAAGTCACGGGTTTTCAGAGTGTCGAGGGTATGCAACTGATCGATCTGGGCTTTACCTGTGACGCTGAACGCCAGCGGCTCGGTGCTTTTCAAGTCGACCGCCAGATCACTGCCCAGCATGCCGCTACGCAGTTCGAGGCGAATGAACGGATTGATGTAGGACTGGGCGACGCGCAGGTCGATATCCCTGGTCTGCACGTTCAGTTTGGCGCTGATCGGGGCCAGATTGACCGTGCCGTCCGCCATGATCTTGCCTTGCTTGCCCACGCCCGTGTCGAGCTTGAGGTTGAAAGGGGAGCCATTGAGGCTGTCGAAATTCTGCAGGTCCAGGTTCAGCGGGCCGAGCTCCAGCGCTACGGCGGGTTGTGCCTTGCGGTCGGCCAGGTGCACCTGATAATTACGCAGTTGCACGTCTTTGAGCAGCACCTGCCAGGGCTTGCTCGGCGCAGTCGGTTCGGGCTTCGGTGAATCGGCTGCCGCGGGTGTGCTGGTGGGTTCGGCGTTGGCTTTGGCCGCCTGTTTGGACGGCTGGCTGGCGAACAGTTTTTGCCAATCGAGTTGCCCATCGGCTTCGAGGGCTGCCCAGGTTTCCAGTTTCTGGCTGCGGATCTTGCCGACCATCACTTGTTGCTTGGCCAGGTCCACGGTGGTGTCGCTGATGTCCAGACGTTCGAGCTTCGCCAGCGGTCGGCCGTCCGGCGCCTTGATGGCGAAAGGCGCAACGCTGACGGCGACGTTGTCCAGCAGCAGTTCGGTGCCTTTGTTCAGATTGAGTTTGTAGTCAGTGCTCAGGTTCAGGACGCCATTTTCCAGGACCAGTGGCACTGCATCGCGCACGTAGGGCCAGAAGGATTTCATCTTGCCATCGGTGATTTTCAGCTTACCTTCAGAGGCGATCGGGCTCAGGCTGAAATTGCCGGTCCAGTCGATCTGCCCGCCGGCGGGGCCGACCGCGACCAGGGTCATGTCGGCGTTGTCGTCGGGCAGGGTGCTGAGGTTCTTCAGCTCGAAATCGAGTTTGTCGTAGAGGAACTCGATGGGCTCGCTGGGCCGGGCATCTACGAAATGTACGTAGCCGCCGGCCAGTTTGATCCGCTCCACGCGCAGCGGGAAGGGTTTGGCGTTCGGGTCGACCGGGGTCGGTTCGCTGGCGGGGATTTTGAACAGCCCGAGAAGATTGAGCTGGCCGTCCTTGCCGAAGAGTATTTCGGTCTTGGGTTTGTCCAGTTCGATATCGGACAGATGCAGCGCCTTGGTCCACAGGCTGTCGATCTGCAGGTTGGCGTACAGGCGTTCGAAGCCCACTTGTTCCTTGCCCGGCTCGCCGATGATCAGGCCCCAAAGGGTTACTTCAAGGCTGAACGGGTTGAGTTCGATCCGCGAAATCGTCGCGGGCGTCGTGGCGTAGTTGGCCAATTGCTGGTTGGCAACCCGCAACGCGATGCCCGGCAAAATCAGAAACCCCAGCAGGCTGTAAAGGGCCAGGGCTGTTAACAGGGCGCCGATAGCGCGGATCAATCCTTTGGGCATGTGTGGCTTCATCTGTCGGAATCGGAGTGCCTTGGAGTATGGCATGCGTTTGCGGTTCCGAAGCAATCACGCTTTATAGGATTTGTCTGATAATGGGTGTGGATTTTCAGAGCTGCAGGATCAGCGTTTTCAGCGGCGGTTGTTGATCCATCGACGGAAAGTCGCTGCCCGGTGTCAGCGCTGTCCACTCACGCACCGGGCGCCCGGCCTTCTCTGCGCAGCGCAGCACTTGCTCGCGCCAATCGTCCATGCTGACCTTCGCCAGGTTGTTGCAGCAGATCAACACGCCATTGTCGGCAGTGGTCAGCAGTGCCGGTTTGAGCAGGCTCTGGTAGTCGCGCAACAGGTCGACCGTGCCGAATGCACTCTTGGCCCAGGCCGGTGGATCGAGCAGCACCAGATCGTACTGACGCTGCTCCAGACGTTGATAGCTTGGCAGTTTCTGCCCGCGACGCTGGCTGATCGGCAGGCCGGCCAATTGACGAATCGCCGGGAAGTAATCGGACTGGATGAACTCCATGGTCGGCAAATGCGGGTTGAGTAGACCGTTCTCGCGGCCGACCGCCAGGTTGCCTTCGGCAAAGTCCAGGTTGCACACCTCGCTGGCACCACCGGCCGCAGCGCAGAGACCGACGCCACAGGTGTAGGCAAACAGGTTCAGCACACTTTTGTTTTTGCTGTGCGCCTTGACCCAGCCGCGGGCATTGCGCAGGTCGAGAAACAGCAACGGGTCCTGGCCGGCATGGCGCCCGCGAACCCGATAATTCAGCCCCCATTCGTGGCCGATCAAGTCTTGCAGGGCGGCCTCGTCGGCGCGGTACACGGTGTCTTCGCGGTCGATGCGCGAGTTGCCGCGGGAGCGGTCGTTGTACACCAGCAGGGTATCGAGGCCCAGCTGTTGATTGATGGTCTCGTGCAATTGCAGCAGGGCGTCACGCTCCAGTGACTGATGAAAGCTTTGCACCAACAGTTGTGGGCCGTAGCGGTCGATGGTCAAGCCGCCGGCACCTTCCTGGCTGCCGTGGAACAGGCGATAGCAATCGGTGCCTTGCTGATGCAGCTCGGCGAGCAGGTCCTGGCGACGATCGAGGGCGGCGCACAGCGCCTGATTCAAGGAAGACATGCTGGGCGCCTTGCTGGAGGGAATTGAGGGCGCGGGAGTTTAACAGCTTGGCGCAGAATCGAGGTGCTCTGTGGTGAGGGGGCTTGTCGGACCGCCGTAGCGCCCCGTTTGAGTACGTAGCACTCACAAAATCTTTGGTACATAGAGATTTTGGGGCCGCTTCGCAGCCCAACGGGAGCAAGCTCCCTCGCCACAGGGGATTGGTGTCTCGAACAGGCTTACATGCGTTCGCCTCGAACACAGCCATAGGGCGGTTCCAAATGCGAACCGCCCGGTCGGGTTGTATGCGCGCCGGTCTTGGCCCGGCAAACCCGGATGCCGGAGCCGCTGCCTCGAACCGCCGAAAGGCTCGACCAAACGGCGGATGCACGAGCGAGTTACAGGTTCAGGCGTTTGTCGATCAAGCCCTGCACCACGCTCGGGTCGGCGAGGGTCGAGGTGTCGCCGAGGCTGTCCAGTTCGTTGCAGGCGATCTTGCGCAGGATCCGTCGCATGATTTTGCCCGAACGGGTTTTCGGCAGGGCCGGGGCCCACTGGATCAAGTCCGGTTTGGCGAAGCTGCCGATTTCCTGGCTGACATGGGCCAGCAGTTCTTTCTTCAGATCGTCGTTGGGGTCGATGCCGTTCATGGGGGTGACGAAGGCGTAGATCCCCTGGCCTTTGATGTCATGGGGGTAACCGACCACGGCGGCCTCGGCGATGCTGTCGTGCAGCACCAGCGCGCTCTCCACTTCGGCGGTGCCGATGCGGTGCCCGGAGACGTTGATTACGTCGTCGATGCGCCCGGTGATCCAGTAATCGCCGTCCTCGTCGCGGCGTGCGCCATCGCCGGTGAAGTAGTAGCCGGGGTAGGGCTTGAAGTAGGTTTCGACCATCCGTTTCGGATCGCCGTAGACGCTGCGGATCTGCGCTGGCCAACTGGACTTGATGGCCAGCACGCCGCTGCCGGCGCCTTTGATTTCCTTGCCGTGCTCATCGAGCAACACCGGTTGCACGCCGAACATCGGTTGGGTGGCGCAACCGGGTTTGACCCGTTGGGTGCTGACCAGCGGGCTGAGCATGATGCCGCCGGTTTCGGTCTGCCACCAGGTATCGACAATCGGGCAGCGTTGCTCGCCGACCGTATTGAAATACCACTCCCAGGCTTCCGGGTTAATCGGCTCGCCGACAGTGCCGAGTAAGCGCAGGCTCTCGCGGGACGTTTCCTTCAACGGCCCGGGACCTTCACGCATCAACGCGCGCAGGGCGGTCGGGGCGGTGTAGAAGATGTTCACGTGGTGCTTGTCGATCACCTGCCAGAAGCGCGAGGTGCTGGGGTAGCTCGGTACGCCTTCGAAGATCAGCGTGGTCGCGCCGTTGGCCAGCGGCCCGTAGACGATGTAGCTGTGGCCGGTGACCCAGCCGACGTCGGCGGTGCACCAGAAGACTTCACCGTCGCGATAGTCGAGCACGTATTTGAAGGTCATCGCCGCTTGCAGCAGGTAGCCGCCAGTGGTGTGCAGCACGCCTTTGGGTTTACCGGTGCTGCCGGAGGTGTAGAGGATGAACAGCGGGTCTTCGGCGTCCATCGGCTCTGGCGGGCAATCGTCACCGACATCGCGCAGGGCTTGGTGATACCAGAGGTCGCGGTCTTCAACCCAATTCACCTGGTTTTGGGTGTGCTCGACCACGATCACGCTGCTGACGTGCGGACAACTTTGCAGGGCCTTGTCGACGTTCTGTTTGAGCGGCACGAATTTACCGCCGCGCACGCCTTCATCGGCGGTGATTACGGTGCGGCAGTCGGCGTCGAGGATCCGGTCACGCAGTGAGTCTGGGGAGAATCCGCCGAACACCACCGAATGAATCGCGCCGATCCGCGCACAGGCGAGCATGGCGTAGGCGGCTTCGGGGATCATCGGCATGTAGATGCACACGCGGTCGCCTTTCTTCACGCCACGGCTTTTGAGCACGTTGGCCAGTCGACAGACGTTGTGATGGAGTTTTTTGTAGGTGATCTGGATGGATTCGGCGGGGTCATCGCCTTCCCAGATGATCGCGGTTTGATCGCCACGCTTTTCCAGATGACGATCGATGCAGTTGTAACTGACGTTTAACTTTCCGCCGGCAAACCAGCTTGCGTCACCGGTTTTCAGGTCGTACCGCTGAACGGTCTGCCACGGCGTGCTCCAGTCGAGGAACCGTGTGGCCTGTTCGGCCCAGAAGGTGCTGGGGTGCTCAATGGATTCACGGTACAGGCGCTTATAGTCGTCCTGACTCAACTGTGCAGCCCGGCGGACGGCATCGGCTTTGGGGAACGTGCTGATATCGAACATGACGGTTCCTTATTCTTGTTTTGCGACAAGAGGGGAGCTGCGCGACCCTCGTAGGAGCTGCCGAAGGCTGCGATCTTTTGATCTTGTTTTTTACAACCAGGATCAAAAGATCGCAGCCTTCGGCCGCTCCTACAGTGATAGCGCACGCCACCGATTTTGCAGTAAACCCGGTGCCGTGGAACTGTCGGTGCTGCAAGTTGAAGGGGCGGGTAAACCGCCCCTTCAGCCTATCACCCGCGGTGACGACCGCGGAAGTAGTTGATCAGGCCTTGGGTGGAAGCATCGTCGGCCGGGGTTTCTTCGCTGCCGACCAGGCGGTTGTAGACACCTTTGCCCAGCTCTTTACCCAACTCCACACCCCACTGGTCGAAGGCATTGATGCCCCAGACCACGCTTTGCACGAAGACTTTGTGTTCGTACAACGCCACCAGTGCGCCAAGACGCCGGGGGCTGATGCGTTCGAGCACCAGGGTGTTGCTCGGACGGTTGCCCGGGATCACCTTGTGCGCGGCCAGTTTTTGCACTTCATCCTCGGCCATACCCTTGTCACGCAGCTCGGCTTCAGCCTCGGTGCGGGTCTTGCCGAGCATCAATGCCTGGCTTTGCGACAGGCAGTTGGCGTACAGCCACTGGTGGTGGTCGGACACCGGGTTGAAGCTGACGATCGGCACGATAAAGTCGGCCGGAATCAGCTGGGTGCCCTGGTGCAGCAACTGGTGATAAGCGTGCTGACCGTTGCAGCCGACGCCGCCCCAGATCACCGGGCCGGTATCGGTGGACACTGGCGTGCCGTCCTGGCGCACGCTCTTGCCGTTGGATTCCATGTCCAGCTGTTGCAAGTGTTTGGTGATGTTGCGCAGGTAGTGGTCGTACGGCAGGATCGCGTGGCTTTGCGCGCCCCAGAAGTTGCCGTACCAGACGCCGAGCAACGCCAGCAGCACTGGCATGTTCTGTTCGAATGGCGCGCTCTGGAAGTGCTGGTCCATGGTGTAGGCACCGGACAGCAGCTCCTTGAAGTTCGACATGCCGATGGCCAGTGCAATCGGCAGACCGATAGCCGACCACAGTGAGTAACGCCCGCCGACCCAGTCCCACATAGGGAAGATGTTTTCTTCGCGAATACCGAACGCCACCGCCGCAGCATTGTTGCTGGAAACGGCGATGAAGTGACGGTACAGCTCGGCTTCCGAACCACCCTGAGCCAGATACCAGGCGCGTGCGGCCTGGGCGTTTTTCAGGGTTTCGAGGGTGTTGAAGGATTTCGACGAGACGATGAACAGCGTGGTCTCGGCGCGCAGCTTCATGGTCAGTTCGTGGAATTCACTGCCGTCGATGTTCGCCAGGTAATGGCAGCGCACGCCTTTCTGGGCGTAGGACAGCAGCGCTTCGGACACCAGCTCTGGGCCGAGGAACGAGCCACCGATGCCGATGTTCACCACGTCAGTGATCGGCTTCTCGGTGTAACCGCGCCACAAACCGTCGTGGATACGGCCCACGAGGTCGGTGATCTGGTTCAGCACTTTGTGTACGTCGGGCATCACGTTGACGCCGTTGACCGACAGCTTGTCACCCACCGGGCGGCGCAGTGCGGTGTGCAGGGCCGGGCGACCTTCGGAAGCGTTGACGATTTCGCCCGAGAACAGCGCTTTGATCGCGCCCTTGAGGTCGACTTCGTTGGCCAGGCCCACCAGCAGATTGCGGGTCTCGGCGTTGATCAGGTTCTTCGAGTAGTCGAGAAACAGGCCGCAGCTGCTGAGGGTGAATTGATTAAAACGCTGCGGATCGGCATTAAAGGCTTCGCGCATGCTGAAATCCTGCATGGCTTGGCGGTGGTCATTCAGCGCTTGCCAAGCGGGCAGAGCGGTAACGTCGTGAGGAGTGCGGTAATACGCCATCGCTGCGGTTTTCCTTTTACTTGAACGGCCTTTTGAACACTAAAAATCCCGGAGCGCTGTGGGTGGGCGTCCGGTCAACTGCGTCGACACGATTTCTGGCGCAGGGCGAATACAGTAAACCTCGCGCTGCAATCTGTCTTGACTTTGTCTGACCTGCTCCCGGTACTTTTTTAACATTTAACCAGGAGCGGTCCGACAAACGGAAAGCTGGCAGGGGGGGCGGTTCGGTCAGGCGACCTGAACCGGAATGGCATTGCTGGTGTGGCTCAGTTCGTTACCCGGCGCCATGTAGAGCATGCGCGGCTTGAAGTTGAGCAGTTCGGCTTCGCTGTAGTGAGCGTAAGCGCAGATGATCACGCGGTCGCCGACCTTGGCCTTGTGGGCCGCGGCACCGTTGACCGAGATCATGCGCGAACCTTCTTCGCCACGAATCGCGTAGGTGGTGAAGCGTTCGCCGTTGTCGACGTTGTAGATCTGGATCTGTTCGTACTCACGGATGCCGGACAGGTCCAGCCATTCGCCGTCGATGGCGCAAGAGCCTTCGTAATCGAGTACAGCATGGGTGACTTCGGCGCGATGCAGCTTGGCCTTGAGCATGATGGCGTGCATGAGTGTTTCCCCGGGTCGGAATCGAACGGGGGGCAGTTTGCCCGAAGGCTTTGTGGGCGGCAATACAGTCTGGAAACGACGCAGATCTAATGTGGGAGCGGGCCTGTGGCGAGGGGGCTTGCCCCCGTTTGAGTGCATAGCACTCACAGGATCTTTGATATATCAGAGATTTTGGGGCTGCTTCGCAGCCCAACGGGGGCAAGCCCCCTCGCCACAGGGTTTTGCGGTGTTCAGGCGGGTGCGTCGAGGTTCAGATGCAGGTTGTCGATCAACCGCGTCGTGCCGAGGAACGCCGCCACCAGAATCACCAGATCCCGATCTTGCGCTGTCGCCGGACGCAAGGTCAGCGCATGGCGAATTTCCAGGTAATCCGGACGCAGACCAGCGGCTTCCAGTTGCTTGATCTGCTCGTTGATCAGCGTCGGGTAATCGCGCTCGCCCTGTTTGATCGCGTCGCTGATCCGGGTCAGTGTGCGATAGACCTCTGGTGCGATGGCCCGCTGTTCTTCGCTGAGGAAACCATTGCGTGACGACAACGCCAGACCGTCGGCGGCCCGTACGGTCGGTTCGCCGATGATCTGGATCGGCATGTTCAGGTCGTGCACCAGGGCGCGAATCACCGCCAGTTGCTGGAAGTCTTTCTGGCCAAAGATCGCCAGGTCCGGCTGGACCATGTTGAACAGTTTGCTGACTACCGTCGCCACCCCTTCGAAATGCCCCGGACGGCTGGCACCGCACAGACCTTCAGACAGTTGCGGAACGCTGACGCGGGTCTGGCCGGCCATGCCGTCGGGGTACATTTCTTCGACGGTTGGGGCAAACAGCAGATGGCAACCGGCCTGGAGCAGTTTCTCCTGATCGGCGGCCAGGGTCCGCGGGTATTTGTCGAGGTCTTCGCCAGCGCCGAATTGCAGCGGGTTGACGAAAATGCTCGCGACCACGAAATCCACCCGTTGGCTGGCTTTGGTAATCAGCGCGATATGCCCGCTGTGCAGGTTGCCCATGGTCGGCACAAAGCCGATGCGCTTGCCTTCGCTACGGGCGCGGGCCACCGCGGCCCGCAGTTCGCGTACGGTTTTTACGGTGTTCATGCAGAGAATCCGTGTTCGATGCCAGGGAAAGTCGCCGCTTTGACTTCAGTGACGTAGGCGCTCAAGGCGGCTTGAATGCTGGTTTGGCCGGTCATGAAGTTCTTCACGAACTTTGGCACGCGGCCGGTCATGGACAAGCCCAGCATGTCGTGCAGAACCAGGACCTGACCGTCGGTGCCACTGCCGGCGCCAATGCCAATCACCGGGATCTTCACCGCCTGGCTGATTTCTTCGGCCAGTTCGCTCGGTACGCATTCGAGCAGCAGCATGGCCGCGCCGGCCTGTTCCAGGGAAATCGCGTCGGCACGCATCTGCCGTGCCTGGTTCTCATTGCGGCCCTGGACTTTATAGCCGCCGAGGATGTTGACCGATTGCGGTGTCAGCCCCATGTGCGCGCACACCGGGATGCCGCGTTCGGCCAGCAGACGGATCGAGTCCGCGAGCCACAATGCCCCTTCAACCTTGACCATGTGCGCACCGGCCTGCATCAACAGCGCGCTGTTGGTCATGGTTTGTTCAATGGTGGCGTAGGCCATGAAGGGCAGGTCGGCGAGGATCAGGGCATCGGTGTTGCCGCGTTTGACGGCTGCCACGTGGTAGGCCATTTCAGCAGTGGTCACCGGCAGGGTGCTGTCATGACCTTGCAAGACCATGCCGAGGGAGTCGCCCACCAGCAGCACTTCAACCCCGGCCTCATTGCAGGCGTGGGCGAAGGTCGCGTCATAGCAGGTCAGCATGGTGATCTTTTCACCTGTCTGCTTGAGGCTCTGGAGCGTGGTCAGGGTGATGGCTGGCATGAAAAAAATCCTCATTACAGGCGCTATGAAAACTACTGCGAGTAACGCGCGTGATTCGTCATTTATACAGGCGCACCCTCTTTCGTGGTGCTTGTAAGGCCTGGACTGCGCCCTTTAGCGCCGCGTTGGCGGCAGCGGGACGCCTATAGTCGTGAGGAGAACCCGGGAAGTCAATTGCGTGTGTTACCGCATTGTTACGTGTGGGGTGTTACCGACGTTACTGATGCGATTCAGCAGATTAGCGATGGGCTTGTCTCGTCAAAAGATCGCAGCCTTCGGCAGCTCCTACTGATGTATGTAGGAGCTGCCGAAGGCTGCGATCTTTTGGCGGCAACTCAGGCTGCCGGGAGGCGTTCCAGGCCGACGAACGGGCAGGCGGCGAGTAATTCTGCGAGGGTGCGGCCGTCAGCCAGGCGCAAGTCCGCTGATGCCAGTTCGGCCAGCGGATAGAGCACAAAGGCTCGTTCCTGCAGGTGATAGTGAGGGACTTTGAGGCGCGGTTCGTCGATCAGTCGATCGCCGAACAACACGATGTCCAGATCCAGCGTGCGCGGGCCCCAGCGTTCAAGGCGCTGGCGGCCTTGTCCGTTCTCGATGGCTTGCAGGGCATCGAGCAGCTCCAGCGGCGCGAGGCGGCTGTCGAGAGCGGCGACCGCGTTGGTATAACGCGGTTGGCCGGGCAGCAGCGAGTCGCTTTGATAAAACCCGGAAACGCCGACCAGTTCGGTCTGCGGCAAGCGTGCCAAGGACTCGACAGCGCTGCGCAACTGTTCGGCAGGGTCAGCCAGATTGCTGCCCATGCCGATGTAGATGCGTTCCATGGCTTATTCGCCTGTCGTGCTCGAGGCGCCGGCAGCGCGTTTGCGTTTGGCTCCGCCACTGCGGCGACGTTTGCGCGGAGCTCCGCTGCCGTCGTCCTTGCCGCTGAGTTCGCGGATCATGTCCCGACGTTCGCTGTCGTTGGCGTCCTGATAGTCGGTCCACCATTCGCCCAGGCCATCAGTCTGTTCGCCAGCGCTTTCGCGCAGCAGCAGGAAGTCGTAACCGGCACGGAACCGCGGGTTGTCCAGCAACAGGTCGGCCCGCTTGCCGCTGCGGCGCGGCAGACGCTCCTGCATGTCCCAGATCTCGCGGATCGGCATGGTGAAGCGTTTTGGAATCGCAATACGCTGGCACTGTTCGGCGATCAGCTCATGCGCTGCTTCCTGCATCGCTGGAATCGGCGGCATGCCACGTTCTTGCAAGCGCAGCACGCGGGCCGGCAGGGCAGGCCAGAGCAGGGCGGCGAACAGGAACGCCGGGGTGACCGGTTTGTTCTGCTTGATCCGCAAGTCCGTGTTGATCAGTGCTTCACTGATCAGCGTGTGGGTGTACGTCGGGTTGTATTCCAGTGCCTCGGCACTGGCCGGGAACAGCGGATCGAACAGCTGCAGGTCGACCAGCATCTCGAAGGTGTCCGCGGCGTGGCCGGAGAGGAACAGCTTGAGCACTTCTTCGAACAGACGGGCCGATGGAATCTCGCGCAGCATCGGTGCCAGATCACGGATCGGCAGGGCGCTGTGCTTCTCGATACCGAAATTCAGCTTGGCGGCGAAACGCACGGCCCGCAGCATCCGCACCGGGTCTTCCTGGTAGCGCTGCTTCGGATCGCCGATCAGGCGGATCAGGTGATTGCGGATGTCGTGTACGCCATTGGCGTAGTCGAGAATGCGCTCGCTGACCGGATCGTAATACAAGGCGTTGATGGTGAAGTCGCGGCGTTGCGCGTCTTCTTCCAGGGTGCCGTAGACGTTATCGCGCAGGATGCGCCCGCTTTCGTTGCGGGAAGACTGGTTGCTGTCTTCGTCCTCGTCGTTTTGCGGGTGATTGGCGCGGAAGGTCGCGACTTCGATGATTTCGCGGCCAAAGTGGATATGCACCAGTTTGAAGCGACGACCGATGATCCGCGCGTTGCGGAATTCGGCCCGTACCTGTTCAGGGGTGGCACTGGTGGCGACGTCGAAATCTTTCGGCGTGATGCCGAGCAGCATGTCACGCACACAGCCGCCGACCAGGTAAGCCTGGTAACCGGCGTTCTGCAAGCGTTCGACGATGTTGACCGCGTAACGGCTGAATTGCGCCTTTTGCAGCGAATGTTGGCCGCTATTGAGCACTTCAGGCGTGCTGCGGATGTGTTGCGTACGACGCAGGGGAGAACGGAATGACTGGAACAGCTTCTTCAGCATGGGATGCACTGTTTGAAGGAATGTTCGGCCATAACGAAGAATGACCGCATGATGGGCCGGGATTCTAGCATTTAGTCGGGGGATGGTGTAGGAAGCTGCGCAAGCGCTTGAAGGGGAATGTCTTGAAAGGGGCGGTTTTGTAGCAGCTGCCGAGCAGCGCGAGGCTGCGTTCGGCGGCGAAGCCGTCGTAAAACCAGAGATTGCGGTGTGTCAGTAGGAACCGGTTGCCCGTATTTGCGACTGCTGCGCAGTCGAACGCAGACTCGCGCTGCTCGGCAGCTGCTACAGACAGAGAATGCCAAACGGCAGAAACCACAAGGGGAGCCGAAGCTCCCCCAGAAGTAGTTGCGTGCTCTATTTTTATTATTGGTTTCGGGCTTCTTGTTTTTGTTGAGCGCCCTCGCCATGAAGTTTTCCTTCATGACCCTCCCAATCGGGAGCCAAGAGCAAACGGATTGCTTTGGTCGCTGTGTTGCTATGATCGTGTGATCCAACCAGTTCAGGCACTGTCTTAAGACAGTTTTTTATTATTCTCGGCCTGGTTGCGGGGCAAACCCCAAATACAACGCCTCTCCAAAAGAATCAGTTAGCTACGCCTCTCGCCGTCTTGTTTTTATTGTGCGTGAGTCGATTCGTCTTATTTTTATTGTCTTGTGCATTACTTGTTATTGTTCTTGTACTGAACATATAGCAGGGTGCGTGCCAACTTTTGTGAAGTCCAATAAAACAAGGGGTTAGGCGGGCTAATGGGGCTTTTCGAGGCCAAAAAAAACCGGGGCTTCGTTACCGTAAGCCCCGGCTTCTGTTACGTGAAAAAGCTGAGGTAACAGTTTTTCCACAATGTCACGTGTTACCCGCGCATCCGACAGGCGCGGTTCAGCTCTCGCTGGCCACCCCGGTCTTGCGCCGCGGGATGCCCAGGCGCTGACGGCGTTCCCACAAGCATTTGCGACTGACCCCGAGTTTGCGGGCCAGTTCGGTTTCGGTCATGTGGTCCTGATGCTCGAGTACGAAGTGCTGGAAGTAGTCTTCCAGGGACAGATCTTCGGTCGGTTCGTGGCTGGTGTTACCGGCGCTGTTGCCCTGCTGGGGCGCGAGGCCGATGAAATCGTCGTCTTCCAGATCGCTGAGTTCGATGTCGATGCCCAGCAGCTCGGCGGAAATCTCCGGGCTCTCGCACAGAATCACCGCGCGCTCGACCGCGTTTTCCAGTTCGCGAACGTTACCCGGCCAGGAGTAATGCCGAATTGCTTGCTCGGCATCCAGGGCGAATTTCAGATCGGTGCGGTTGACCCGCGCGCTCTGCCGCGCCAGGAAGGCATTGGCAATTTCATTGACGTCCGCACCGCGCTCGCGCAGGGCCGGCAGTTTCAGGGCGATCACGTGGAGGCGGTAATACAAGTCTTCACGGAACTGGCCGATCTTCGCCAGGCTCTTGAGGTCCCGGTGGGTCGCGGCGATCAGGCGTACATCGACCTTCTGCGACTGGACCGAGCCAACCCGGCGGATTTCACCTTCCTGCAATACGCGCAACAGGCGGGCCTGGGCTTCCAGTGGCAGTTCACCGATTTCATCGAGGAACAAGGTGCCGCCGTCCGCCGCTTCCACCAACCCGGCACGCCCGGCGCTGGCGCCGGTGAACGCGCCTTTTTCGTGGCCGAACAGTTCGGACTCGATCAGGCTTTCCGGGATGGCTGCGCAGTTCACCGAAATCATCGGTGCCTTGGCGCGTTTGGACAGGTTGTGCAGGGCACGTGCTACCAGTTCTTTACCAGTACCGGATTCGCCCTGGATCAGGACATTGGAATCGGTCGGCGCGACTTTACGGATTTTGCTGTACAGGTCCTGCATCGGCGGGCAAGAGCCGATGATGCCAATTTCGCCGTTGCTGTTGTCGACACCGCTTTTGGCTGCGGCGCCATTGGACGCTTTGCCGACGACCGGCTCACCGCTGGCTTGCGCCGATTGCCGGTCACGCAGGATTCGCGCGACGGCCTGGAGCATCTCGTCGTGATCGAAAGGCTTGGCGATGTAGTCCACCGCGCCCATTTTCATGGAGTCGACGGCCGAACGCAGGCTGGCGTAACTGGTCATGATCAGCACCGGAGTGCCCTGGCCGAGTTTGATCAACTCGGTACCCGGCGCGCCCGGCAGGCGCAGGTCACTGACGATCAGGTCAAACGTGGGAATGCTGAAACGCTCTTGTGCTTCCTGCACGGATCCGGCTTCACTGACCTGGTACTGGTTACGTTCCAGCAGACGGCGCAAGGCGGAGCGGATAATTGTTTCGTCTTCGACGATCAAAATGTGCGGCATTGATTCGATACTCTCGACGGTCTCAGTTCACAGCGGACGTCGCTTCGACATGACGCGGTAAGGTCACCCGGATACGGGTGCCGCGTTGGCTTTGAACATCAGCCGGGCTGTCGATGGTGATTTGTCCATAATGCTCTTCAACGATGGAATAGACCAGTGCAAGGCCCAGACCGGTGCCTTCGCCAGGATCCTTGGTGGTGAAGAAGGGTTCGAACAGTCGGTCCATGATGCTCGAGGGAATACCGCTGCCTTCGTCTTCGACGATCAGATCGACCGTGTGTTCGCCGGCTTCGCTCTTGACGCGCACTGCACTGCCCGGAGGCGAGGCGTCACGGGCGTTTGAGAGCAGATTGATCAATACCTGGGCGAGCCGCTGCGGGTCGCCTTCGACCCAGTGATCGGGGTCGCACAGGTTGTAGAACTGTACTTCGAAATTGCGCCGGTTCAAGGCCAGCAGGCCGATGGCATCCTGGGCCACTTCCGCCAGACAAACGGGCTCGTCGCTGTGCTGATGAGCGCCCGCGTGGGCGAAGCTCATCAGCGACTGAACGATGCGTGACACGCGTTTGGTCTGCTCGAGGATCTGCCCGCTGATTTCCGTGAGTTCGGCGTCTTCTTCACGTTCTTCGCGCAGGTTCTGCGCGAGACAGGCAATGCCAGTGATCGGATTGCCGATTTCATGGGCCACGCCGGCCGCCAGTCGGCCAATGCTGGCCAGGCGCTCGGAGTGCACCAGTTTGTCTTCGAGCATCTGGGTTTCGGTCAGGTCTTCCACCAGCAGCACCAGGCCGCTGTTACCCGGCGCCAGCGGTTCGTCGATCGCCGCTTTGTGCAGGTTCAGCCAGCGGGTCTGGCCATCGAGGGCCAGGTGCTGCTTGTGCAAGTGCTCGTCCGGCAGATTGATGAAGCCTTGCAGCAGCTCTTTCCACGGATCGGCAATGGTGCTCAGGCGCGAACCGACCACACGCTGCGCGGCAATCCCCGTCAGTTCCTCCATGGCTTTGTTCCACATGAGGATTTCCTGATCCTTGGCCAGCGAGCACACGCCCATCGGCAATTCCTGCAGGGTTTGGCGGTGGTAGCGGCGCAGGGCATCGAGTTCGGCGGCAAGGCCGGTAAGGCGCGAGTGGTAATCCTCGAGGCGACTTTCGATGAAGTGGATGTCTTCGGTGACGTAGTTTTCGCCGCCGGCCTTATAGGGCAGGAAGGTTTCGACCATGTCCTGCGCCACGCTCGGGCCCATCAGGCCGGAGAGGTTGGCTTCGATACGGTCACGCAAACGACGCAAGGCGTAAGGCCGGCGTTCGTCGAACGGTAGATAAAGGTCACGCAGCGCTTGTTCGACTTCTTTCTGCGCTGCTTTGGCGCCCAGTGGTTTGGCCAGTTGTGTGGCGAATTCCTGAGGCGAGGCGGCATGCAGTTCGCGGCGTTGCGGGCGGCGAACGTTGTCCACCGCGCAGGCTTCGGCGGCGCTGGCCTCTTCGGGGCTGGCGTTGGTGAACAGTGAAATCAGGGTGAACATCAGCACGTTGGCGGCCAGCGAGGCAATTGCCGCCATGTGCCAGCTGGTGTCGTCCAGCACGTAAATCATGTTCAGCAACGGAATGTAGAAGCCTTGCAGATTGCCGACCAGCGGCAACAGCATGGTCACCAGCCACACCAGAATCCCCGCCAGGAGGCCTGCGATGAAGCCGCGACGGTTGGCGGTCGGCCAGTACAGCACCGACAACACTCCCGGCAGGAACTGCAACGTGGCGACGAAGGCGACGATGCCGAGGTTGGCCAGATCCTGTTCCGCGCCCAGCATCAGGTAAAAACCGTAGCCGGCCATGATGATCGCGACGATCAGCGCCCGGCGGGTCCATTTCAGCCAGCGGTAGATATTGCCCTCGGCCGGCGGCTGATAGAGCGGCAGCACCAAGTGGTTCAGTGCCATCCCGGACAGCGCCAGCGTAGTAACGATGATCAGCCCGCTGGCCGCCGACAATCCACCGACATACGCCAACAGCGCCAGGGCTTTGCTATTGGCGGCGATGCCGATGCCCAGGGTGAAATATTCCGGATTGGTGGTGGCGCCGAGTTTCAGCCCGGCCCAGAGAATCAACGGCACTGCCAGGCTCATCAGCAGCAGGAACAGCGGTAAGCCCCAGCTCGCACTGACCAGAGAGCGCGGGTTGAGGTTTTCGGTAAACGTCATGTGGTACATGTGCGGCATGACGATCGCCGAGGCGAAGAACACCAGCAGCAGCGTGCGCCATGGGCCTTCCTGCAGTGGCGTGTGCAGGGCGGCGAGGGCGGTCTGGTTTTGCAGCAGCCACAGTTCCAGCTGTTGCGGGCCGTCGAACACGCCATACAGCGCATACAGGCCGACGCCACCAATCGCGATCAGCTTGATCACCGACTCGAAGGCAATCGCGAACACCAGGCCTTCATGCTTCTCGCGGGTGGCGATGTGGCGCGAACCGAAGAAAATCGTGAACAGCGTAATCAGCGCGCAGAAACTCAGGGCCACGCGATGCTGAACTGGCTCACGGGTGAGGATGCCGATGGAGTCGGCCACCGCCTGAATCTGCAACGCCAGCAACGGCAGTACGCCGACCAGCATGAAAATCGTCGTCAGCGCACCGGCCCAGGTGCTGCGGAAGCGGAACGCGAACAGGTCGGCCAGCGATGAGAGTTGGTAAGTGCGGGTGATTTTCAGGATCGGGTACAAAAGCACCGGCGCCAGCAGAAACGCCCCGGAAACCCCGAGGTAGCTGGACAGAAAACCGTAGCCGTACTGATAGGCCAGGCCCACTGTGCCGTAAAACGCCCAGGCACTGGCATAAACGCCCAGCGACAGGGTGTACGTCAGCGGGTGGCGAATGATCGCCCGGGGGATCATCCCCCGTTCACTGATCCAGGCCACACCGAACAGCACCGCCAGGTACGCGGCGCTGATCAGGATCATCTGGGTCAGGCTAAAGCTCATCGGCATCTTTTTGGCTCTGCAGGATGAAGGTCACGACGATCAGAATCAGCCAGAGCAAATAAGGGCGATACCAGGCGCCAGTGGCGTCGATCCACCAATCCATGATGGCCGGGGAGAACAGATAAATCCCCACTACCAGGAGCAGGACCAAGCGATAGATGTACATCCCGGCCTCTCTCTTTTATGCGCGTGCCCGAAAACGTGCGGCGATGGTAACGGATGGGTGCGCCACTGCAAGTGGCATCACTGCAGTTGCGCTTCAGGCAACGTCAGTGTGCGCGGGATCAGCGACGCATCCCAGTGGGCAATGCCCCAATTCAGCACCTCCCGTGGCGTGGCGTCATTCAGTTCGATAACAGGATTGTGCCCCAGCGCCCGCAATGCGCGCAGCAACAGCGACGTGGCCTGATCTTCGGCCAACGGCGGCGAGCGATAGGATTTGCCGAGTTTGTGGCCGTCCGGCTGGGTAATCAGCGGGATGTGCAGGTAGCGCGGTTGCGGCAGGCCGAGCAGTTCTTGCAGATAAAGCTGGCGTGGCGTGGAGTCCAGCAGGTCGGCGCCGCGCACGATATCAGTGATGCCTTGCCAGGCATCGTCCAGCACCACCGCCAATTGATAGGCGTAGAGCCCGTCACGGCGACGAATCACGAAGTCACCCACCTCGCGGCCCAGGTGTTGACGGAATTCGCCCTGCACCCGGTCGATGAAGTGGTATTCCAGCTCCGGTACGCGCACGCGGATCGCCGCATTCTCGGTGCCGTGCCCCGCGTTGCGGCAGAACCCGGGATAGATGCCGTGATAGGGCTCCAGTTGCTTGCGCGAGCAGGTACACGCATAGGCCAGGCCCTGGCTGAACAGGCGATTGAGGACGTCGGCGTAGGCCGCGTGGCGGTCACTCTGTCGGACCATCTCGCCATCCCACTCGAAACCGTAGCTTTCCAGCGCCTTGAGAATCGCCGCCTGAGCGCCGGGCTCCTCGCGTGGCGGATCTAGATCCTCCATGCGCACCAGCCAGCGCCCGCCGACCGAACGGGCGTCGAGGTACGAGGCTAGCGCGGCCACCAGCGAACCGAAATGCAGGTGCCCGCTGGGCGTGGGGGCGAAGCGCCCGATGTAGGTGGGGGAGGAGATGGCAGTCATGGCGATTATTTAACGTCTAAAAGCGTCAGAAACAAAAACGGAGCGTTCGCACGCTCCGTTTTTCGTTCAAGTCGAGATTACTTGCCGACTTGCTTTTCCTTGATTTCCGCCAGGGTCTTGCAGTCAACGCACATGTCGGCGGTAGGACGGGCTTCCAGTCGCTTGACGCCGATTTCGACGCCGCAGGACTCGCACCAACCGTATTCTTCGTCTTCGATCAGTTGCAGGGTCTTGTCGATTTTCTTGATCAACTTGCGCTCACGGTCGCGGGCGCGCAATTCGAGGCTGAATTCCTCTTCCTGGCTGGCACGGTCTGCCGGGTCAGGGAAGTTGGCCGCTTCGTCTTTCATGTGATCAACAGTACGGTCGACTTCCTGCATCAAGTCCTGTTTCCACTTGTTCAGGATCTTGGTGAAGTGAGCACGCATGGGTTTGCCCATATACTCTTCGCCCTTCACTTCTTTGTAGGGTTCGAAGCCGCTGATCGACTGATTTTGCTGCTTTGCTTGGGTGGGCATGAAATGGACCGCCTCTACTCTTGTAATCCATTGCGCAGGATTGCTCCATCACCGACACCTGCCGGCCCTGCGGCTGCAAGCGGGCGAACTTACCAGATCAAATCGGACCGCGCTACTCCCGGATGTCGAGCCCGCGGCCCGTGGTGCTTGCAAAAGATTGCAAAGCTACGTCTGGTGGCTAAGGAGACCTGATCAATTATTGATTTTAGCCAAACCTGAGACATACGCTTGAATCGATTGAGACCAGCATTATATGGGCTCTGACCGCTTTAGACTCTCGCTCGTTCCTGCGCTTGGGTAGAATCAATTCTTTTCCCCGTTGTAAGGAAGGCTAATGGCTCCGTCCTACAGTGCGCGCAGTCGCGCTATCGAACCGTTCCACGTTATGGCCCTGCTGGCGCGGGCCAACGAGCTGCAAGCGGCTGGCCACGACGTGATTCACCTGGAAATCGGCGAGCCGGACTTCACCACCGCCGAGCCGATCATCCAGGCTGGCCAGGCCGCGCTGACGGCGGGGAAGACCCGTTACACCGCCGCTCGCGGCATTCCCGAGCTGCGTGAGGCCATTTCGGGCTTTTATCAGCAGCGTTACGGGCTGAACATCGATCCGCAACGCATTCTGATCACGCCTGGCGGTTCAGGCGCATTGCTGTTGGCCAGTGCCTTGCTGGTGGACCCAGGCAAGCACTGGCTGCTGGCCGACCCGGGTTACCCGTGCAATCGGCACTTCCTGCGCCTGGTGGAAGGTGCGGCGCAGCTGGTGCCGGTCGGCCCGGACGTGCGTTATCAACTGACCCCGGACCTGGTCGCGCGTCACTGGGATCACGACAGCGTCGGTGCCCTGGTAGCATCGCCGGCCAACCCCACCGGGACCATCCTGACCCGTGATGAGCTGGCCGGGCTGTCCGCGGCGATCAAGGCCCGCCACGGTCATTTGGTGGTCGACGAGATCTACCATGGCCTGACTTACGGCACGGATGCGGCCAGCGTGCTGGAAGTCGATGACAGCGCGTTCGTCCTCAATAGTTTTTCCAAGTATTTCGGCATGACCGGCTGGCGCCTTGGTTGGCTGGTCGCACCTGAAGCGGCGGTCGGTGAACTGGAGAAGCTCGCCCAGAACCTCTACATCAGCGCACCGAGCATGGCCCAGCACGCGGCATTGGCCTGCTTCGAACCCGCCACCATCAGCATTTTCGAGGAGCGCCGCGCCGAGTTCGGTCGACGTCGTGATTTCCTGCTGCCAGCCCTGCGGGAATTGGGTTTCGGTATCGCCGTTGAACCGGAAGGCGCGTTCTATCTGTACGCCGACATCAGCAAGTTCGGCGGCGATGCCTTCGCGTTCTGCCGACACTTCCTCGAAACCGAGCATGTTGCAATTACTCCGGGCCTGGACTTCGGGCGTCATCAGGCCGGGCATCATGTGCGGTTTGCCTACACCCAAAGCCTTCCGCGCTTGCAGGAAGCAGTCGAGCGGATCGCCCGCGGTTTGAAGAGCTGGCAAGGCTGATGCGTTTTCATCCTCCCCTTGAAGAAGGTCGCTTGATTCGTCGTTACAAGCGTTTTCTCGCCGATATCGAAACCGTTGGCGGCGAGTTGCTGACCATTCACTGCCCGAACACTGGCTCGATGCTTAATTGCCAGGTCGAGGGCGGGCAAGTCTGGTTCAGCCGCTCCACCGACCCCAAGCGCAAGTTGCCCGGCACTTGGGAAGTTGGCGAAACCCCACAGGGACGGCTGTTCTGTGTGAACACCGGGCGCGCCAACGGCTTGATCGAGGAAGCGTTGCAGGCTGGCGTCATCACCGAGTTGAACGGCTTTACCGAACTGAAGCGCGAAGTGGCCTATGGTCAGGAAAACAGCCGCATCGATTTTCGTCTCGATTACCCGGGCGGGCCGGCTTATGTGGAAGTCAAAAGCGTCACCCTGGGCTTTGATGGCTCGGCGGTGGCGGCATTTCCTGACGCGGTGACCCAGCGTGGGGCCAAGCATTTGCGCGAACTGGCGCATTTGGCCAGGGACGGGATTCGGGCAGTGCAGTTGTATTGCGTGAACCTGACAGGGATCGACGCGGTGCGTCCTGCCGAAGAAATCGATTCGGCCTACGCAGCTGCGTTGCGTGAGGCGGTGGCGTGTGGAGTCGAAGTGCTGGCGTATGGCGTGCGCTTGACTCACGAAGAGATGGTGGTCGATCGGCAGCTGGATGTGTTGCTTTAGAGCGTAACCCAGATCCCTTGTTCATCCTCGCGGCAGAGGATGGTAGTCAGGGATTGTCCGGCGCAGGGGCCAGCGACGCATTCACCGTCCTCGATCAGAAACAGTGCGCCGTGGGTCGCGCACTGGATCAAGCTGTTGCTGGGGTCGAGAAACTGGTCGGGTTTCCATTCCAGTCCGACGCCCCGGTGCGGGCAGCGATTTTCATACACATACACCCGACCGCCCCGGCGCACGGCCAGGAGCTTCTGGCCGTCGACGTCGAAACCGCGACTGCTGGCGTCAGCCAATTCGGCGCCTGTGCAAAGAAACTTCATGTCTATCCTCAAGTCCAGCAGCTCGTGACCCGGAATGTCCGAGCTTGACGTTCAAATGCAAGCAATTATCAAATGGTAGCTCGCCCTCGGGGCGATTACCGGATGCCGAGAATACTTGGCCTGTCAGCTCTATGCCCGGGAAACCTTTAAAGGAGGCTGTTTATGCACCTGTTCGATCCCGGTACGACTGGCCAATGACCCTTCTGGTTAAACCTCGTGCGTTGTTCATTGGCTTGAGCTTGCTGTGTTTGCTGGCGATCTGGCTGTCGCTGGCGTTGGGGTCGGTGAGCTTGCCGTTGTTCGACACCTTGCGCGCGGCGCTGCGCTTGGTCGGCCTGCCGATTGCTGCCGACGGGTTGGAGCAGGCCGAACTGATCCTCGGGCAAATCCGCCTGCCGCGAACCTTGCTGGGCTTGGTGGTGGGCGGGGTTCTGGCGCTGTCCGGCGTGGCGATGCAGGGCTTGTTTCGCAATCCTCTGGCCGACCCGGGCCTGGTAGGGGTGTCGAGCGGTGCGGCATTGGGCGCGGCTATCGCGATTGTCGGCGGCTCGGTATTCGGTGGACTGTCTGAATCCTTCGGGCCATATCTGTTGTCGGTGTGCGCGTTTCTCGGCGGGTTGGGGGTGACGGCGCTGGTCTATCGACTGGGGCGACGCAATGGCCAGACCAACGTCGCGACCATGCTGCTGGCCGGTATTGCATTGACTGCCCTGGCTGGTTCGGCGGTCGGGCTCTTCACCTATCTGGCGGATGACGCGACCCTGCGCACCCTGACGTTCTGGAACCTGGGCAGCCTTAACGGCGCCAGTTATGCGCGACTCTGGCCGTTATTGCTGGTGAGCACCGGTGTGGCACTGTGGTTGCCGCGTCGGGCCAAGGCCTTGAACGCATTGTTGCTGGGGGAGTCGGAGGCCGGCCACCTGGGTATCGACGTCGAAGGACTCAAGCGCGAATTGGTGTTCTGCACGGCGTTGGGTGTCGGCGCGGCGGTAGCTGCGGCGGGGATGATCGGGTTTGTCGGCCTGGTGGTGCCGCATCTGGTGCGGCTGCTGGTCGGCCCCGATCATCGGGTGTTGTTGCCGGCGTCGGTGTTGGCGGGGGCCAGTCTCCTGTTGTTTGCTGATCTGGTGGCGCGGCTGGCGCTGGCGCCGGCTGAGTTGCCGATCGGGATTGTCACCGCCCTCATCGGCGCGCCGTTCTTTCTGTATTTATTGCTCAGAGGGCGTGCCTGATGTTGCGAGCGCAGAACCTGCAAATCCGTCGCGGTCGAAAAGTTGTCCTGACGGACATCACCCTTGAGCTTAAACCGGGCGAAGTGCTCGGCGTGTTGGGGCCTAATGGCGCCGGCAAAAGCACGTTGCTCGGCGCCCTGTGCGGAGAATTGCCGGCGGACCATGGCAGCGTCTGGCTCGATGAGCGTGAGTTGAGTCATTGGAACGGAGCGCAGCGAGCCCGGCGTTTGGCAGTATTGCCGCAAGTGTCGACCCTGGACTTTGCCTTTCGCGTCGAAGAAGTGGTCGGCATGGGCCGTCTGCCTTATCAAAGCGGTCGGGTCCGGGATGAGGAGATTGTCGCCGCCGCGTTGCAGGCGGCCGATGCGGGGCACTTGAGCGGTCGCAGTTATCTGGCGTTGTCCGGTGGCGAACGTCAGCGGGTGCATTTGGCGCGGGTGTTGGCGCAGCTTTGGCCGGGCGAGGCGGGGCAGACGTTGTTGCTCGATGAGCCGACGTCGATGCTCGACCCGCTGCATCAGCACACCACTCTGCAAGCGGTGCGTGAATTCGCCGATCGCGGTACGGCGGTGCTGGTGATCCTGCATGATCTGAACCTGGCGGCGCGTTATTGTGACCGACTGTTACTGCTCGAAGGTGGGCGTCCTGTGGTGCTGGACACGCCGGAGCAGGTATTGCGCCCGGAACCGCTCAAGGCTGTGTTCGGGCTGGAAGTATTGGTGCAACCGCACCCGGAGCGTGGGCATCCGCTGATCATCGCCCGCTGAGGTGTTTTAGGGATGAAAACACGCATGATGGTTTTTCTGGCCGCGCTGTTACTGAGTGCTTGCCAGCATGTAGCGGTACCGCCGGTCAGCGGCGAAATTCGGGATCTGCGCAGCGGTCAGACCCTGACGGCGCAAGAACTGCTTGCACGGTTGGCGGAACCTTCGCGGCTGATCGTCGGTGAGCAGCATGACAATCGTGATCACCATCAACTGCAATTGTGGTTATTGCGGGCGCTGGGTGAGCGACGGCCCCAAGGCAGTCTGCTGCTGGAAATGCTGACGCCGGCTCAACAACAGCGCATCGATGACGTTCGGCATGCCTCACCGCTGCCGACCGACTTGGCCGGGGCATTGGCCTGGCAGCCGGGATGGGACTGGAGTCTATACGGGCCGATCGTTCGTTTTGCCCTGACTCAGCCATACCCGTTACTGGCGGCCAATCTGGATACGCCTGAAGTCCGTACGGTCTATGCCAAACCGACAACATTGAGCGGTACGCGCTCCAACGCTCCCACGGTCAAGAATGAGTTGCTGGCACAGATCAGCGATTCCCACTGCGGCTTGCTGCCTGAATCACAGATGCCCGCGATGCTGGCCGTGCAGCAGCAGCGTGACCGGCGGATAGCCGAGCGATTACGGGCGGCACCGATGCCTTCTCTGTTGTTTGCCGGCGCGTTCCACGCACGCAAGGATGTCGGGGTGCCGATCCATGTGCTGGATCTGGGGGAGCCCGAGGCACCAACGGTATTGATGCTGGCGGAGCAGGGTGCGGAGGTCACGTCGGCCATGGCTGATTACGTCTGGTATACGCCCACCACGCCGCCGCAGGATTACTGCGCGCAAATGCGCAAGCAGTTCGGCAAGCCGTCAGGCCAATAAAATCAGGCGAGTTTTCCACAGGCAAAAAAAGACCCGGCAAGAGCCGGGTCAAATAACCGTGATTAGCCTGATGAGGAGATAATCTGAGAGTCCGAACCAAGGGCTTTTCAGAATATCGACCAGTCTCGCGACCAGTTGTGATAATCATAGCGATTCTCATTACCAAGTCAACCGCTGATTTCCCGTATTCGTGAATTACGTCATTCCTTCACTGGGAAGTCTCGTAATCATTGGGTTTCAGGCTGTGCGTTCGAGTGAAATTATCCGTTCAATTCTTGTGGCGAGACGAAATAGCATCCAGCTGTTTGTTCAAGGCTTCCTTGCGCTCGGCGGGAATGTCGTTCCAGTGAACATCCATCAACGCGCCTTCAATCGCATACAACAACACCTTGGACGCCCGAAAACCGCGAGTGCGCACGGCCCGATAGGCGTCCACAGCTCCCAGCCGACGCAAGTCCGAGGCACTGTGGATGCCCACGGCATGCAGCCATTGCGCCGACGTCTTGCCAAGATTCTTCAGGTGTTGCAGTTCATCATTCATCAAGCCTCCTTGCGACAGCCGAATGGTGCGTGGGCGAGCCTCTCAGCAGTGTAGCCATCAGTAGGAAAAGCGTGATTGTTTGGTCGGTTTCGACGCAAAAGCTTCTAAGAGGAAAACTCAAGAAGCGGCGGGAAAAGGTGGCTGATGCAACCCGATGGCGTATGGAAAATTGAGTTTTCGAGCAAAAAAACTACAAAGTCCAGCGCAGGCGGGGGCGCTGGACTGAGTGAAGCTCGCTTATTCAGCGGGTGCGATAACGCAGACGTGTCCCGAAATTCATCGACATCAGAATCTCATCGGCACTCAGCTCTGGCGGGAAGTAGGCGCCGGAGATCTGCGCGTGGGCCAGGCTCGCGCCTTCCAGGGATGAGTTGCGAAAATCGATGCCGCGCAAGTCGGCAGAGCGAAAATAGGCATCGGTGAAGTCGATGCCGTCGGCGTTCAGTTCACGCAGATCGAGCCCGCGGAAGTCACCACCGACCATGTCGATAGGTCCATCTTTCGGGCGTTCATTGTTGAAGCTTGTGATGTCGTCTTTGTGCAGCAAGGCATAAAGCGGGGTGTCGAGAAGTTTCGGCTGGCTCATGTCGCATCACCTGATGGTTTTATGACGCCAGTATAGTGCCACTATTTGACAGCCGTGAAGCCGGCGAGGGCTTCACGGTTGAAATAGTTTCTTACAGACCAGGCAGGCGCTGGCGAATCTGCGCAACGACCGTATCGAGGGTGCCACTTTCATTGGTCTGGACGCGCTTGCTGCAGAGGATTTCTGCTGGCGTCAGGGCCTCGCGGCTGGCTTGCTGGGCGGCGATAACAGCCAGGTTGGCGTCGGACGGATCGTTGTTGTCCGCCTGGCGTTGCTTCAACCAGCTCTCGATCACCGCTTGCGGCGCGTCGCAATCGAGGATCAGGAACGGCGCGCCGGTGGCCTCGGCAATTTTTGCCGCGCTGTCGCGTTGGTCGCGCTTGAGATAAGTGGCATCGATCACCACCGGGAAGCCGGCGCGCAGAATTACATTGGCAACCTCATGCAGGCGGGCATAGGTGGCGACGCTGGCGTCGGCGCTATAGATGCCGGCTTGCGGGGCGTTCGGTACGGTCTGTTCGCCGAACATACGCTTGCGCTCTACATCCGAGCGCAGGCGAATGGCGCCCAATGCCTCCACCAGGCGCATGGCCACATGGCTTTTGCCGACGGCGGAAACACCGTGGGTGATCGCCAGGAAACGCGAAGGAATAGTGCTGTAGCTTTCCGCCAGGTTGGCGTAGTTGCGGTACTGACGCAGAGTGGTAGCGCGCTGCACCGGATCGGCTTCGGCCGGCATGCTGAACAGGCTGACCTTGGCGCGAACCAGCGCGCGGTAGGCTTTATAGAAGTTCAGCAGCTCAAGGCCCTGGTAGTCGCCGGTCAGTTCCAGGTATTGGCTGATGAAACGGCGTGCCAGGCTCTTCAGGCCGCGGTCTTCCAGGTCCATTGCCAGGAAACCGGTGTCGGCGTAAACGTCGGTGAAGCGGAACGGTTCGTTGAACTCGATGCAGTCGAAGATCACCACTTTGCCGTCGATCACGGTAGCGTTGCCCAGGTGAATGTCACCATGGCATTCACGAATGAAGCCGTCGGCCTTGCGCTGGGCGAACAGCGGCTTGAGGCGCTCGAAGCTGCTTTCGGCCCAGGCTTGCAGTGCATCGAGTTGCAGCAGATCGGCCTTGTCGCTGAGGAACGGGCGGATCTGTTCGAAGTTCTGCCGTACCGGCGCCATGACGCTGTCCGGCGTGCCGGCTTCGTGTTCGGCAGGCACTTTCGGCGCACTGAGGTGGAATTGAGCGATCTGCGCGGCCATCTCGTCGATGTGCGTGGTGGTCAATTCGCCGTTGGCTTGCAGGGTGCTGAGCAGTTGGCTTTGTGGGAACTGACGCATTTTCAGGGCGTATTCGACAACCGGACCATCGCCGCCCAATTGTGGCGCCTCGGCGCTGCCGGTGATCGGTAGCACTTCAAGATACAAGTCATGGGTCAGGCGCTGGTTCAGGCGCAGTTCTTCACCGCAGAAATGCTCGCGAGCCTCAAGGCTGGTGAAGTCGAGGAAGCCGAAGTTCACTGGCTTCTTCACTTTATAAGCATAGGGGCCTGTGAGTATCACCCAGGAAATATGGGTCTCGATGACCTGGAACGCTTCTACGGGATGCGGGTAGAGGGCCGGGTTTTGCAGGGCAGCGATCAGGGACTGGCTCACAGGTGATCCTTCAGAGTCTGGGGGAAAATTCAAGGCCGTCATTATGGCTGCAAGTCCGTCCGACGCAAACCTCAGAGGGCTCCTGTTGAGGATGAATAAAGTGCGTATAATCCGCCGCCATGACTCGAACTCGATCCCCCCGCACCCCTAAAAAACCACCTTCCAAGGGCATGCGCCCCTGGCTGGGCTGGGCCCTTAAACTCAGCCTGGTCGGCCTTGTGGTGCTCGCCGGGTTCGCGGTTTACCTCGACGCCGTGGTCCAGGAGAAGTTCTCCGGCAAGCGCTGGACCATCCCGGCCAAGGTGTACGCGCGCCCGCTCGAGCTGTTCGTCGGACAAAAGCTCAGCAAGGACGACTTCCTCACCGAACTCGATGCCTTGGGCTACCGGCGCGAAGCGGTCAGCAACGGCCCCGGCGCGGCAGCGGTCAATGGCAATACCGTCGACTTGAATACCCGAGGCTTCCAGTTCTATGAAGGCATGGAGCAGGCGCAGCCCGTGCGCGTGCGGTTCTCCGGCGATTACGTGGCCGAGCTCTCGGCGACCAACGGTTCGAAGCTTTCCGTGGTGCGACTGGAGCCGCTGCTGATCGGCGGGATTTACCCGAAAAACCTTGAAGACCGCATCCTGATCAAGATCGATCAGGTTCCGCCGTATCTACTCGAAACCCTGGTTGCCGTAGAAGACCGGGATTTCTACAGCCACTGGGGCGTGTCGCCGAAGTCGATTGCTCGAGCTATCTATGTCAACACCTCGGGCGGCAAGATGACCCAGGGCGGTAGTACGCTGACGCAACAGTTGGTCAAGAACTTCTACCTCACCAATGAACGCAGCCTGACCCGTAAGCTCACCGAAGCCATGATGGCGATGTTGCTTGAGCTGCATTACGACAAGAGCGAAATTCTTGAGGCTTACCTCAATGAAGTGTTCGTCGGCCAGGATGGTCAGCGCGCGGTGCACGGCTTCGGCCTGGCCAGCCAGTTCTTCTTCGGGCAGCCATTGTCCGAGCTGAAACTGCATCAAGTCGCTTTGTTGGTGGGCATGGTCAAGGGGCCGTCCTATTACAACCCGCGTCGCAACCCTGAGCGGGCGCTGGAGCGGCGCAATCTGGTGCTCGATGTTCTGAAGGAGCAAGGCGTTGCCAGCGCCGAGCAGGTTGAGGCGGCGAAGAAAATGCCACTGGGTGTGACCACTCGCGGCAAGTTGGCCGACAGCTCGTTCCCGGGCTTCCTCGATCTGGTCAAACGTCAGTTGCGCGAAGACTACCGCGACGAAGACTTGACTGAAGAAGGGCTGCGAATCTTCACCAGTTTCGACCCGATCCTGCAGATGAAAGCCGAAGCTTCGGTCAACGACACGTTCAAGCGCTTGGCCGGGCGCAAGGGTTCCGATGACGTGGAAGCGGCGATGGTCGTGACCAACCCGGAAACCGGTGAGGTCCAGGCCATGATCGGCAGCCGTCAGGCGAGTTTTGCCGGTTTTAACCGTGCGTTGGACGCGGTGCGACCGATCGGCTCTTTGATCAAGCCGGCGGTTTATCTGACCGCTCTTGAAAAGCCGAGCCAGTACACGCTGACCAGTTGGCTATCGGATGACTACTTCTCGGTCAAAGGCGCGGATGGTCAGATCTGGAAACCACAGAACTATGATCGCCGCTCCCACGGCACGGTGTTCCTGTACCAAGGGTTGGCGCATTCCTACAACCTGTCGACCGCGCGTCTCGGGTTGGCGGTGGGCGTGCCGAATGTCTTGAAGACCCTGGCACGACTGGGGGTGAGTCGCGAGTTCCCGGCGTTCCCGTCGATGTTGCTCGGTGCCGGCGGTATGACCCCGATCGAAGTGGCGACCATGTACCAGACGCTGGCCAATGGCGGGTTCAATACGCCGATGCGCGGGATTCGCAGCGTACTGACTGCCGAGGGCGAGCCGCTCAAGCGTTATCCGTTCCAGATTCAGCAGCAATTTGATCCGGCGTCCATTTACCTGATCCAGAACGCCATGCAGCGCGTCATGCGTGAAGGTACCGGCAGTTCGGTTTACAACGTGTTGCCGAAAACCCTGACCCTGGCCGGCAAGACCGGTACCAGTAACGATTCGCGGGACAGCTGGTTCGCCGGTTTCAGTCAGGATCTGCTGGCCGTGGTCTGGCTGGGGCGCGATGATAATGGCAAGACACCGTTTACCGGTGCCACCGGTGCGTTGCAGGTCTGGACCAGTTTCATGCGCAAGGCCGATCCGCTGCCGCTGGACATGCCGCAGCCGGATAACATTGTTCAGGCCTGGGTCGATTCACGTACCGGGCAAGGTTCCGAAGCCAGCTGCCCAGGCGCGGTGCAGATGCCGTATATTCGCGGCAGCGAACCGCCTCCCGGTGCTGCTTGCGGTGGCGAAAGCCCTGCTGAATCGGTGATGGATTGGGTCAAGGGCTGGATGAATTAAGCAAAGAGGATTTGAAGTGAACAAGTGGTTGATTCCAGCGGTGACTGCCGTGGCTTTGCTCAGCGGCTGCTCCACTGTACAGCGTGGTTCGATCCCGGTTGTGGACGCCGGGACTGCTGTCTCCAACAGTGAGCGGATTTCGGCGAATGGCGGTTTCCGTCAGTCGACGGTGAAACGTCCTGTACAAGCTCAGACTCAGGCGATCCCGCAAGGTGACACCGGCGTCGTGGTGATGGTCCCGGGTGGTGGCGCCGTCTCCTCGGCACCGATCAGCACTTCGCCGATCACCCCGGGTCCGATTACTCCAGGGCCGATCGATACCTCGCCGGTTCAGTCGGCACCGATCAATCAGGGCAGTTACAGCATGCCGTCGACGCCCAGCGGGATTCCTTCGGCGAACTCCGGCGGTCTGTCCGCCGATGAGCAACTGGACGGTCCGGTCCTGGCATTGTTGACCACCGCCCAGCAGCAACAGGCCAGTGGCGACCTTAATGGCGCATCTTCCAGCCTCGAACGTGCCCAGCGTGTTGCACCGCGCGAGCCGCAAGTGCTTTATCGCCTGGCCCAGGTACGTATGGCTCAAGGTGATGCGGCGCAGGCCGAGCAGTTTGCCCGTCGTGGCCTGACGTTCGCCAATGGGCGTCCGGACCTTCAGGCCAGCCTGTGGGAATTGATCGCCCAGGCCCGTGAAAAACAGGGTGATCCGGCCGGTGCGGCGTTGGCTCGTCAGAAGGCCAAGGTTTCGCTGTGATGGATATGCGCTTTCCGAAGATTGCCGAGCAGTTGCTGTTGATCGAGCGCGAACTGCGCGTTCAGGGTTGGTGGGATGAAGTGCCGCCGTCCGCTGAGGCGCTCTCCAGCGTTGAACCGTTTTCGGTGGATACGCTGGATTTCGAGCAGTGGCTGCAATGGATCTTCCTGCCAAGGATGAAGTCGATCCTGGAGCAGAACCTGCCATTGCCCAACGCATCGGGGATTCAGGAGATGGCCGAAATGGTCTTCGCCTCCCGCAACGTCCGGGGCAAGGATCGGCAGCTTCAGGTCTTGCTCAAAGAGTTCGACGTGTTGATCACCGCCTCCCGCTGATCCCGAACCCTCGACAGCTCCTACATGCAGTTTTTCGCAATCTGTTTTTGTGCTTCGGTGATGCGCTCCTGACGTTGTTGGTCGGTCAGGCGGCGCGTCTCGCCGTCGACTTCCTCCCGCAATCGCGGATTGTTCTGCAGTTGAGCCAGGTTCGTCCGAGCCTGTTCGCAGAACACTTTTAGCTGGGCCTGCTGCTCGGCGACCTGCTTTTTCACTTTTTTATCGATGGCTTTTTGATCGCCTATAATGTTGCCGCGCGATGGCGCGCTAGGCTTGCCGACGGGCGGGGAGGGCGTGACCATCAAGGTGGCCTCTCGGCCCTGGGGTGGTTGCGCATCGAAATGGGTGACGCCCTGGGCATCGACCCATTTATAGATCTGACCCGCCATGCACAAAGGGCTCAGGCTGATCAGCAAGCTGGCGGTGAAGATGAGCGTTCGCATGCCATTCCTTATCGGGGGTGCGCAATTGAAGCTAACACAGTTGCGGTTTAAAGGTTTTTTCTTGCGTTCTCATGCGCTTAGTTCAATAAAGCACATTGACGGCTTGACTTGCGATGGGCGAAACAGAAGAATCCAAAGTCCGCTGTAGAGGGACTGCCAGAAGCAGACCCACTCGGTAGATCATGAGGCGCACATCCGCGCCGACCTGTTACACCCGCAACGCGTTACCTCGCGCTGGGTGGGAAAGGCCCGCAACACTTGGGACGATCCCAATACTTGCTCAGTCAGTGCTGACGTAGTCGGCGACCACCGTCGCTCATGCTCTGCCGAGAAGTAAACCTATTAAGACCCGTCCTCTTGTATGTGGGCGGTATTCTGGCGTTTTAGAGGTGAACAACGTGGAGCTTTTATCTGGCGGTGAGATGCTCGTCCGCTTTTTGCGTGACGAAGGCGTCAAATATATCTACGGGTACCCGGGTGGTGCTCTTCTTCATGTCTACGATGCCCTGTTCAAAGAACCGGAAGTGACCCACATCCTGGTTCGTCACGAGCAGGCTGCGACCCATATGGCTGACGGCTATGCCCGTGCCACCGGTAAAGCCGGCGTGGTACTGGTGACGTCCGGCCCGGGCGCAACCAACGCCATCACCGGTATTGCCACGGCCTACATGGACTCCATTCCGATGGTGATCATTTCCGGCCAGGTGCCTAGCACCATGGTAGGCACCGATGCGTTCCAGGAAACCGACATGATCGGTATCTCCCGGCCGATCGTGAAACACAGCTTCATGATCAAGCACGCTTCGGAAATCCCGGAAGTCATGAAGAAGGCGTTCTACCTGGCGCAATCCGGTCGTCCTGGTCCGGTCGTTGTCGATATCCCGAAAGACATGACCAACCCGGCCGAAAAGTTCGAATACATCTTCCCGAAAAAAGCCAAGCTGCGTTCCTACAGCCCGGCCGTTCGCGGTCACTCCGGGCAAATCCGCAAGGCAGCCGAAATGCTTCTGGCGGCCAAGCGCCCTGTATTGTATTCGGGCGGCGGCGTGATCCTCGGTGGTGGCTCTGCGCCGCTGACCGAGCTGGCGAAGATGCTCAACCTGCCAGTGACCAATACCCTGATGGGCCTGGGTGCCTACCCTGGCACTGACCGTCAGTTCATCGGCATGCTCGGCATGCACGGCAGCTACACCGCCAACCTGGCGATGCACCATGCCGATGTGATCCTTGCAGTCGGCGCGCGTTTCGATGACCGCGTGATCAACGGCCCGGCCAAGTTCTGCCCGAATGCCAAGATCATTCACATCGACATCGACCCGGCTTCGATCTCCAAGACCATCAAGGCAGACGTGCCTATCGTTGGCCCGGTCGAGAGCGTCCTGACCGAAATGGTCGCGATCCTCAAGGAAATCGGCGAGACCCCGAACAAGGAGTCCGTTGCCAGCTGGTGGAAGCAAGTTGATGAGTGGCGCGGTGACCGCGGTCTGTTCCCTTACGACAAGGGCGACGGCAGCGTGATCAAGCCGCAGACCGTGATCGAAACCCTGTGCGAAGTGACCAAGGGCGACGCCTTTGTGACCTCCGACGTGGGTCAGCATCAGATGTTCGCGGCGCAGTACTACAAGTTCAACAAGCCGAACCGCTGGATCAACTCCGGTGGCCTGGGCACCATGGGCTTCGGTTTTCCGGCGGCCATGGGCATCAAGCTGAGCTTCCCGGATGACGATGTCGCCTGCGTAACAGGCGAGGGCAGCATCCAGATGAACATTCAGGAACTGTCGACCTGCCTGCAATACGGTTTGCCGGTAAAAATCGTCATCCTGAACAATGGCGTGCTGGGTATGGTTCGCCAGTGGCAGGACATGAGTTATGGCAGCCGTCACTCGCACTCCTACATGGAATCGCTGCCTGACTTCGTCAAACTGGCAGAGGCCTATGGTCACGTTGGCGTGCGCATCACCGACTCGAAAGATTTGAAGTCGAAGATGGAGGAGGCGTTCGCCATGAAAGATCGCCTGGTGGTTATCGATATCTCGGTTGACACCAGCGAGCACGTCTACCCGATGCAGATCAAAGACGGCTCCATGCGTGATATGTGGTTGAGCAAGACGGAGCGTACTTAATCATGCGGCACATTATTTCCCTGCTTCTGGAAAACGAACCGGGCGCTCTGTCTCGTGTAGTCGGCCTGTTTTCGCAGCGCAACTACAACATCGAAAGCCTGACCGTGGCGCCAACCGAAGACCCGACTTTGTCGCGTCTGACGCTGACCACTGTCGGCCATGATGAAATCATCGAGCAGATCACCAAGAACCTGAACAAGCTGATCGAAGTGGTCAAACTGGTCGACTTGTCGGAGAGTGCTCACATTGAGCGCGAACTGATGCTGGTCAAGGTCAAGGCCACCGGCGCCCAGCGCGCCGAGATCAAGCGCACCACCGATATTTATCGTGGGCAGATCGTTGATGTCAGCGCCAGCGTGTATACCGTTCAATTGACCGGTACCAGCGACAAGCTCGACAGCTTCATTCAATCGATCGGTACTGCCTCGATTCTGGAAACCGTACGCAGTGGCGTCACCGGGATTGCCCGCGGCGACAAAGTACTGAGCATCTAAACCAAATTAGCGAATGGCCTGAGGGCCAGATATAAAGGGGAAATTCATGAAAGTTTTCTACGATAAAGACTGCGACCTGTCGATCATCCAGGGCAAGAAAGTTGCCATCATTGGTTACGGCTCCCAAGGCCACGCTCAAGCGTGCAACCTGAAAGACTCCGGCGTTGACGTTACCGTTGGCCTGCGTAAAGGCTCGGCCACCGTTGCCAAAGCCGAAGCCCACGGCCTGAAAGTGACTGACGTTGCTTCCGCCGTAGCGGCTGCCGACCTGGTCATGATCCTGACCCCGGATGAGTTCCAGTCCTCCCTGTACAAGAACGAAATCGAGCCGAACATCAAGAAAGGCGCCACCCTGGCCTTCTCCCACGGCTTCGCGATCCACTACAACCAGGTTGTGCCGCGCGCTGACCTCGACGTGATCATGATCGCGCCGAAAGCTCCGGGCCACACCGTGCGTTCCGAGTTCGTCAAAGGCGGCGGTATCCCTGACCTGATCGCTATCTACCAGGATGCTTCGGGCAACGCCAAAAACGTTGCACTGTCCTACGCTGCCGGCGTTGGTGGCGGTCGTACCGGCATCATCGAAACCACCTTCAAGGACGAGACCGAAACCGACCTGTTCGGCGAACAAGCCGTTCTGTGCGGCGGTACCGTTGAGCTGGTAAAAGCCGGTTTCGAAACCCTGGTTGAAGCTGGCTACGCGCCGGAAATGGCCTACTTCGAATGCCTGCACGAACTGAAGCTGATCGTTGACCTCATGTACGAAGGCGGTATCGCCAACATGAACTACTCGATCTCCAACAACGCTGAGTACGGCGAGTACGTGACAGGTCCGGAAGTAATCAACGCCGAATCCCGTCAGGCCATGCGCAACGCCCTGAAACGTATTCAGGACGGCGAATACGCCAAGATGTTCATCAGCGAAGGCGCCACCGGCTATCCTTCGATGACCGCCAAGCGTCGTAATAACGCCGCTCACGGTATCGAAATCATCGGTGAGCAACTGCGCTCCATGATGCCGTGGATCGGTGCCAACAAGATCGTCGACAAAGCCAAGAACTAAGTCACGAGCTTGTACGGAAAACGCGGCCTAGGCCGCGTTTTTTCGTTTGGATCCGCCGGTTCTGGTATAAAGCTGCATCGTTTGCGGTCGAACCGTCGTCCCAGACACCTGTCGAAACTTTCCACCCCGTTGCAAGGTAATGTCCATGAGCGAACGTCCCGAAGAGCCAAAGCAGGCTTCTGACGCCGAAAGCCTTCTGCCCATCGATGAGCACATCGAAGAAGGGCATGACGCTGAAGGCCGTAAAGTCCGGCATCGTGGTATCTATCTTCTGCCGAATCTGTTCACCACTGCGAACCTGTTCGCAGGGTTCTATTCCATTATCAACTCGATGAGCGCCCAGAGCGCCTTGAGTGCCGGTGATGCAATCGGCGCGAGCAAATATTTTGCGTTTGCCGCGATCGCGATTTTCGTCGCCATGGTGCTCGACGGCCTCGACGGTCGCGTCGCTCGCATGACCAACACCCAAAGCGCCTTCGGTGCGGAGTACGACTCGCTGTCGGACATGGTTGCCTTTGGCGTCGCGCCGGCTTTGCTGGCATTCGGCTGGGCCTTGGGCGATATGGGCAAAGTCGGCTGGATGGTCGCCTTCATCTATGTGGCGGGTGCGGCGTTGCGCCTGGCGCGCTTCAACACGCAGGTCGGCACCGCTGACAAGCGCTACTTCATCGGTCTGGCCAGCCCGGCTGCGGCCGGTGTGGTCGCGGGCATTGTCTGGGCGTTCAGCGATTACGGCATTCAGGGTTCCAAAATGTCGTTCCTGGTTGCGCTGATGGTCGCCGCCGCGGGCATGCTGATGGTCAGTAACATCAAGTACAACAGCTTCAAGGAGCTGGACTTGAAGGGGCGCGTTCCCTTTGTCGCGATCCTGGCAGTGGTGCTGGTATTTGCCGTTGTATTCAGTGATCCGCCGCGCATCCTGCTGCTGGTTTTCCTTGCCTATGCGGCTTCCGGGCCGGTGCAGTACCTGCTGCGTCTTCGTCGGCACAAAAAAGCCGAGTAATGTAATTTCCCTCATACTCCGCAGTCTATGGGTGCATCTGTCCTCCATTGCTGCGGAGTTGCCATGCTGATCAAAGTCCCCAAAGCGTCTGACTGTCATGAGTCGGACGTCACGCCTGAATCTCTCTACCTTTCCCGTCGCAATATATTAGGCGCCGCCGTCGCCGGTTTGGCTGTGAGTACTCTGCCGCGCTGGGCGAGTGCCGACGGCGCTGCGCGTTATGCCGATGTCGAGCCTGGCAGGGCGCCGTCCTGGTTTGCCGAAAAACTGCCTTCCACTAAATGGGGCGCGGTCAACGTCAAGGATGAAGCAATCACGCCTTTCAAGGATGCGACCCACTACAACAACTTCTATGAGTTCGGTACCGACAAAGGCGATCCTGCGGCCAACGCCGGCGGGCTGAAAACCGAACCGTGGAGCGTGGTGGTAGACGGGGAGGTGGGTAAGCCGGGGCGGTATGCGCTGGAAGACTTCATGAAGCCTTATCAGCTGGAAGAGCGTATTTATCGTCTTCGCTGTGTGGAGGCCTGGTCGATGGTCATTCCGTGGATAGGTTTTCCAATTTCGGCTTTGCTGAAGGAGGTAGAACCGACGTCCAAGGCCAAATTCATTCGCTTTGAAACCCTGCAAGATCCCAAGAGTATGCCTGGACAGCGTTCTGGCTTCGCCTTGATCGACTGGCCATATGTAGAAGGGCTGCGTCTGGATGAGGCGATGAATCCGTTGGCGATTCTCGCTGTAGGCATGTATGGACGTGAGTTGCCCAATCAGAACGGCGCGCCGCTACGTCTGGTGGTGCCGTGGAAATACGGCTTCAAGAGCATCAAGTCCATCGTGCGAATCAGTCTGGTCAGTGAGCAGCCGAAAACCACCTGGCAGAGCATTGCCTCGAATGAGTATGGTTTTTATGCGAACGTGAACCCGACAGTCGACCACCCGCGCTGGACGCAGGCACGGGAAAGACGTTTGCCGAGCGGTCTGTTCAAGCCCAATGTGCGGGACACGCAAATGTTCAACGGCTACTCGGATGAAGTCGCTTCTTTATATGCAGGGCTCGATCTGCGGAAGAATTACTGATGCGATATCTGTTCTGGCGTATTGGTGTCTTTATCGCCGCGGCGATTTGGCCGCTGCTTTGGTTGTATCAAGCCTGGGCGGATGTGCTGGGGCCTGATCCGGGAAAGGTGCTGGTTGATCGTCTGGGGTTGGGGGCGCTTGTCCTGCTGCTCATTACGTTAAGCATGACGCCTTTGCAGAAGCTCACCGGTTGGTCGGGGTGGATAGCTGTCCGACGGCAGTTGGGGTTGTGGTGTTTCGCCTATGTGGTTTTGCATTTGAGCGGCTATACGGCGTTCATCCTCGGCTTTGATTGGTCACAACTGGGTATCGAGTTGCGCAAGCGGCCGTACATTATCGTCGGGGTGCTGGGGCTTCTCGGTTTGTTGGTGCTGGCGGTTACCTCCAATCGTTACAGTCAGCGGCGTTTGGGCGTTCGCTGGAAAAGATTGCATCGGTTGGTCTATGTGATTCTCGGGCTTGGGTTGCTGCATATGTTGTGGATCGTTCGCGCCGATCTGAGGGAGTGGGCGATCTACGCTTCTATAGGTGCGTTGTTATTAGTATTGAGATTGCCGCCTGTAACGCGCCGAATTCCACGTTTAATCGTTAAAAAGGCACCTTCTGCAAGAAAGGCGTAATTAGAGGTTGACGGCAGATTCAGGACGTCTATAATTCGCCCCACTTCCGGCGCAGTCGAAACGGAAAACTCCTTGGTAAACAATGAGTTACGCAGTTTTCGACAGCGGTTACGCTTCAGTTCATCGAAGCCAGAAGGAGTTGATAAGGCAGGG
>NZ_JBGLZF010000042.1:0-47097 GCF_047304405.1 Pseudomonas sp. Pseusp11 | reverse complement strand
TTGGTGGAGCTAGACGGGATCGAACCGTCGACCTCTTGCATGCCATGCAAGCGCTCTCCCAGCTGAGCTATAGCCCCGGATTTTTCGCCTCGCGGCGGAGCGACATCTTGCAACATCGCTTCTGTAAAACTGGCGTCCCCTAGGGGACTCGAACCCCTGTTACCGCCGTGAAAGGGCGGTGTCCTAGGCCACTAGACGAAGGGGACGCAAACCCTTCTATACAACTGATCAACGCTGAGTGTTGATCGCTTCAAGGCCGGTGTGGCCAGACCTTGAAGGTGTAAATTGGTGGAGCTAGACGGGATCGAACCGTCGACCTCTTGCATGCCATGCAAGCGCTCTCCCAGCTGAGCTATAGCCCCTCATCGCTGAGGACGGGGCGAATCTTAATGGCGCATCGGAAAGCTGTCAAACTTATTTTTCAAAAAATTTAAAATTTTTTGCCGACATAACAATCACTTACCGCCCTCCCCCCGTAAATTCGGGGGAAGCGCCGAAGATCAGGATCAAAAGATCGCGGCCTCCGGCAGTTCCTACAGAGTCAAACGCCGTCAGGCAATTGCGCCCAGAAGCTTTTCCCACTCTTTGTTTTCTTTCTTCGACACGCCGCCCAGCAGGTCAATGGCCTGGCGCAGACGGAAACGGGTCAGGTCCGGACCGAGGATTTCCATCGCATCGAGTACCGATACCGAACTGGCCTGCCCGGTGATCGCGGCAAACATCAGCGGCATGGCGTCACGCAGCTTCAGCTCCAGGGATTCAACCACCGCCTGAATCGTTGCGGTGATGCTGTCCTTCTCCCACTGACGCAGGCTTTCCAGCTTCCACAGGATCAATTGCATCAACTGACGAACCTGATCGCCCGAGAGCTTCTTGGATTCGAACAGTTTAGCGTCCGGATTCACGCCACCAGCGAAGAAGAAGCCGGCCAGCGGTGCGACCTGGCTGAAGGTTTCAACCCGGCCCTGCACGTGCGGCGCGATCTTCATCATGTATTCAGGGTTCAGCGCCCACTTCTGCACGCGAGCGGCGAACTCTTCCACCGGCAGGTCGCGCAGCCACTGGCCGTTGAGCCACGACAGTTTCTCGATGTCGAAAATCGGCCCGCCAAGCGAGACGCGGCTCAAGTCGAAGTTGTCGACCATTTCCTGCAGGGAGAACTTCTCGCGCTCGTCCGGCATCGACCAGCCCATGCGGCCTAGGTAGTTGAGCATCGCTTCCGGCATGAAGCCCATGCGCTCGTAGAACGTCACCGAGGTCGGGTTCTTGCGCTTGGACAGCTTGCTCTTGTCCGGGTTACGCAGCAGCGGCATGTAGCACAGCTGCGGCTGCTCCCAGCCGAAGTACTCGTACAGCAGGATCAGTTTCGGTGCCGAAGGCAGCCATTCTTCACCGCGCAGCACGTGGGTGATGCCCATCAGGTGGTCGTCGACCACGTTGGCCAGGAAGTACGTCGGCAGGCCGTCTGTCTTCATCAGCACTTGCATGTCCATGCGATCCCACGGGATCTCGACATCGCCACGCAGCATGTCCGGCACCACGCACACGCCTTCGGTCGGCACTTTCATGCGGATCACGTGGGGTTCGCCAGCGGCCAGGCGGCGCGCGACTTCTTCCTTGGACAGCAACAGCGCACGGCCGTCGTAACGCGGGGTCTCACCGCGGGCCATTTGCTCGGCGCGCATCTGGTCCAGTTCTTCGGCGGTGCAGAAGCACGGGAAGGCATGGCCGAGCTCCACAAGCTGCTGGCAGTACTTCTGGTAGATATCGCCGCGCTCACTCTGACGGTAAGGACCGTGCGGGCCGCCGACATCCGGGCCTTCGCTCCAGTCGATACCCAACCAGCGCAGGGCGTCGAAAATCTGCTGTTCGGACTCGCGGGTCGAACGCAGTTGGTCGGTGTCTTCGATCCGCAGGATGAACTCACCGCCATGCTGCTTGGCAAAGCAGTAGTTGAACAAAGCGATATAGGCGGTACCTACGTGGGGGTCCCCGGTAGGCGATGGCGCGATGCGAGTGCGGACGGTGGTCATGGCATGTCTCAAAAAGAATGAAAAGCAAAGATCAAACAAGGGGCGAATGGTAACAGGCGATAGCCGCCCGGCTCCAGTGAGTGCGGGATTTAAGCGCTGCAGGAGCTGCCAAGGCTGCGATCTTTTGACTTTGCCTGTAAAAACAAGATCAAAAGGTCGCAGCCTTCGGCAGCGTCTACAGAGGGAGCGTCAAACCGCGATCAACCGCTCCCGCAGCTTGCCGATTTCGTCGCGCAGCTGCGCCGCGGCTTCGAATTCCAGGTCGCGGGCGAGCTGGTACATCTTCTCTTCCAGCTGACGAATGCGCTTGGTGATCTCGCTCGGCGAACGCAATTCGGCTTCGTATTTGGCGCTTTCCTCGGCGGCCTTGGCCATGCCTTTGCGCTTCTTGCTGCGCGAACCCGGCACAGTCGCGCCTTCCATAATGTCGGCAACGTCCTTGAACACCCCTTTGGGCGTAATGCCATTGGCCAGGTTGAAGGCGATCTGCTTGTCGCGACGACGCTCGGTTTCGCCAATCGCCCGCTCCATGGAACCAGTAATCCGATCCGCATACAGAATCGCCCGGCCATTAAGGTTGCGTGCCGCCCGGCCAATGGTCTGGATCAGCGAGCGTTCGGAGCGCAGGAAGCCCTCCTTGTCCGCATCAAGAATCGCCACCAGCGAGACTTCCGGCATGTCCAGGCCTTCACGCAGCAGGTTGATCCCCACCAGCACATCGAAGGTGCCGAGGCGCAAGTCACGGATGATCTCGACCCGCTCCACGGTGTCGATGTCCGAGTGCAGATAACGCACGCGCACGCCGTGATCGGCCAGGTAATCGGTCAAATCCTCGGACATGCGCTTGGTCAGCGTGGTCACCAGCACCCGCTCTTCCAGCGCCACACGCTTGGTGATTTCCGAAAGCAAGTCGTCGACCTGAGTCAGCGCCGGACGGATTTCGATCTGCGGGTCCACCAGGCCAGTCGGGCGCACCACTTGCTCGACCACGCGCCCTGCGTGCTCCGCCTCGTAATTGCCCGGCGTGGCCGAGACAAATATTGTCTGCGGGCTGATGCCTTCGAACTCGTCGAAACGCATCGGCCGGTTATCCAGCGCCGATGGCAGGCGGAAGCCGTATTCCACCAGCGTTTCCTTACGGGACCGGTCGCCCTTATACATGGCACCGACCTGCGGCACGCTGACGTGGGATTCGTCGATCACCAGCAAGGCGTCGGCTGGCAGGTAGTCAAACAAGGTGGGCGGCGCCTCGCCGGATGCACGGCCCGACAGGTAGCGCGAGTAGTTTTCGATGCCGTTGCAGTAACCCAGCTCCAAAATCATCTCCAGGTCGAAACGGGTGCGCTGCTCCAGGCGCTGGGCTTCCACCAGTTTGTTGTTGGAGCGCAGGTATTCCAGGCGCTCCTGCAACTCGACCTTGATCCCCTCGACGGCGTCGAGCAGGGTTTCCCGAGGCGTCACGTAGTGGCTCTTCGGATAGAAGGTGAAGCGCGGCAGCTTGCGGATGACCTCACCGGTCAGCGGATCGAAGGCGGACAGGCTTTCCACCTCGTCATCGAACAGCTCGATGCGGATCGCCTCAAAATCGGATTCCGCCGGGTGGATATCAATCACATCGCCGCGCACCCGGAACGTCGCCCGGGCGAAGTCCACATCGTTGCGGGTGTATTGCAGGTCGGCCAGGCGACGCAACAGCGCACGCTGGTCGAGCTTGTCGCCGCGATCCACGTGCAACACCATCTTCAAATAGGTTTCCGGGCTGCCCAGACCGTAGATGCACGACACCGTGGTGACGATGATTGCGTCTTTGCGTTCCAGCAGCGCTTTGGTCGCGGACAGGCGCATCTGCTCGATATGGTCGTTGATCGAGGCGTCCTTCTCAATGAAGGTGTCGGACGACGGCACATAGGCTTCGGGCTGGTAGTAGTCGTAATAGGAGACGAAGTATTCAACGGCGTTGTTCGGGAAGAACGCCTTGAACTCGCCATATAACTGCGCAGCCAGAGTCTTGTTCGGCGCCAGCACCAGCGTCGGGCGCTGCACTTGGGCGATCACGTTGGCGATGCTGAAGGTCTTGCCCGAGCCGGTCACACCGAGCAACGTCTGGTGCGCCAGCCCGGCCTCGATGCCCTCGACCATCAGACGGATGGCTTCCGGCTGATCGCCGGCGGGCTCGAAGCGGGTGACTAGCTGGAATTCAGACATACATACCTCTGGTTCACTCTTGCCCGGTTACACCGGACAGGAACGAGAAAGACCGCAAACGACCGATGTCGCCCGAGGAAAAAACTGGATTGTGCTCAATGTGGAGCCGATTGCCATCCCTTTCAAGGCAAACGTCCTACATCGGGTAAAACCTTTGACGATGTCACTCGACCAACGATCGAAAAATAATTGGAAAAACTTACCGTAAAAGCCGAATCGCCTGTCGCCATCAATCGCTGATGGCCTCTATACTAGCTCCCCGTTTGTGCACCGCTCTAGTGCATTCGGCTGGAGCGCGACACGTCCCTCCACACTCCATTCAGAGCCGCCGTAATAATGAGCCTGTTCTCCGCTGTCGAAATGGCACCACGCGATCCAATCCTGGGCCTCAACGAAGCATTCAATGCCGATACCCGTACCAACAAGGTCAACCTGGGGGTCGGTGTTTACTGCGACGAGCAAGGACGAATTCCTCTCCTGCGCGCCGTTGTCGAAGCCGAGACGATTCGCGCCGCTCAACACGTTTCCCGTGGCTACTTGCCGATCGACGGCATCGCCGCCTACGACCAGGCCGTGCAGAAACTGCTGTTCGGCAATGATTCGCCGCTGATCGCCGCTGGCCGGGTCATCACCACTCAGGCCGTCGGCGGTACCGGCGCACTGAAAATCGGTGCCGACTTCCTCAAGCAACTGCTGCCGAACGCCGTCGTCGCGATCAGCGACCCAAGCTGGGAAAACCACCGCGCACTGTTCGAAACCGCCGGTTTCCCGGTGCAGAACTATCGCTACTACGACGCCGCCACCCACGACGTTAACCGCGCTGGCCTGCTGGAAGACCTGAACGCCCTGCCGTCCGGTTCCATCGTTGTGCTGCACGCCTGCTGCCACAACCCGACCGGCGTTGACCTGAGCCCGGCGGACTGGAAGAACGTGCTGGACGTGGTGAAAGCCAAAGGTCACGTGCCGTTCCTCGACATGGCCTACCAGGGCTTTGGCGACGGTATCGATGAAGACGCTGCCGCTGTGCGCCTGTTCGCCGAATCGAACCTGACCTTCTTCGTTTCCAGTTCGTTCTCCAAATCCTTCTCGCTGTACGGCGAGCGCGTTGGCGCGTTGTCGATCGTCAGCGAATCGAAAGAAGAAAGCGCTCGCGTGCTGTCGCAAGTCAAACGCGTGATCCGCACCAACTACTCCAACCCGCCGACCCACGGTGCAAGCATCGTCGCCGCTGTGCTGAACAGCCCGGTATTGCGTGCCCAGTGGGAAGAAGAACTGGCAGAAATGCGTCTGCGGATTCGCGGCATGCGCACCCAGATGGTCGACCTGCTGGCGAAAAACGCTCCGCAGCGCGATTTCAGCTTCGTCGGTCGCCAGCGCGGCATGTTCTCCTACTCCGGCCTGACGGTTGAGCAAGTGACCCGTCTGCGCACCGAGTTCGGCATCTACGCCCTGGACACCGGCCGCATCTGCGTTGCCGCGCTGAACCAGAGCAACATCGACGCCGTGACCAAGGCCATCGTTCAGGTGATCTGAGTCGTCGCGTGACATGAAAACGGGAAGCCAAAATGGCTTCCCGTTTTTTATTGGCCTCAGATAAATCTCAAAGCAGCCGCTGCGCCCTTTAAACTCCCACAAGCTTTATGTACACCCGAGAATTCTTGCGAGAACCCCACATGAAAAACGACGACCTACGCGCCGACCGCGACGAGCTGGACCACTTCGTGCCCCGCACCTCGGCCAAACGCGGTAAAAACCTGGTGCTGCAAGTGGCCGCGGGTGTGTTCCTTGGCGGCCTGGCGTTGTGGCTGGTGCAACTGGCCGCCACGATGCTGTATGCCAAGCTGATGCTCGGCACCATCACTTTTGGCGGTTAGGCCAATTCGCTCGCACGCTGGCTGGCCGCGTCGTCATAGGCGACATAAAGCGACTCGGCCACCTGGCTTTTGATCGCCTTGGTGCTTTCCAGACCCAGGACAAAACCTTCGGCCTTGCCGCCTGCGCGGTTCAGCTCGTCAGCGGTGCTGGCCTGAGTGATTGCGTCGAACAGTTTCTCGGCGTGTGGGCCGACACCTTTGGGCAGGCTGATCTGAGCGATGCTCATGCGAACACCCCACTGTTTCGGGGTGTGAAGGCTGGGTGATTCATGGCGCGTACCTTTTCGGCTGAGGGCCGGCAGCGCGTGTCACCACTTCCGGGCGGCCATGGTAGACCTCTACCGCGCTTCTGGTAACCGCCAATGGCCGATAAACCTCCCTCTGATCCGATGAAAACATCAAATTTCCAACAGAGGCTTGACTTCTCTTTTTGAATCAGTAACATACACGCCATTCCGCGATAGCTCAGTTGGTAGAGCAAGTGACTGTTAATCACTGGGTCCCTGGTTCGAGTCCAGGTCGTGGAGCCAGACAGCAAAATCGAAAAGCCCCTGAATCGAAAGATTCAGGGGCTTTTTTGTGCTTGACGAAAAGACACGATCCTATGAATTCCCTACCCCGACAGAGTAGGAAGCTTCCTGATTTTCTGTAGCCGTGTTTCAGGCTTTCGCCTGAGCCCCCGTAAACCCTGGACTAGAGCATCAATAGCCACTTTCATAGTGGCCGGATGCTGACTGTAAAGCAGCGAACTTGTGCGTTATGAATAGCGCCTCTCGCCTGCCAACATCCCCGGATCGTTCACGTGTCAGAGTTACTCAAACTCAAGGAGAACGTCCTTGTCCCTCACCCTGGCGGCTCACTGAGCTTTGGCACCCTTCCCGAGATGCCCAGGTTCAATTTACGGGGTGGCGAAATATTCCTGCGGGTCGGAATTCACAAAGGCATCAACAAAGGATTTGGCGTTCGACATGTCTGGGAAGCCCACAAGACCGACCTGGCAATATTTGGCTGCCACACCATTGATGACGTGGCAGCCCACATCGCCAAAATGATCGTACCCGGCGCCCCCATCTACTGTGAGTTCAAGGAAATGAGAGGTGATCACAGAGTCGCCGTGCTTAAAAATCCTACCGGCTCGCTCATTCTGGAGCCTCGAAATGAGCGTCGCGGCTTCGGATACTACGTCGTAACCTGGTATCCCAAGAGACGTGCAGAAGGCACCCTGGTCGGCACAATCGCCAAACCAGATCCCAAGCAATAAAAAAGGCGTCCTGATGGACGCCTTTTGAATTTTCGAGGAGTAGTCGCAGCGATTCTTTAGCTCCTGGCCACAAATGACCTTGGGTTCAGAATCCGACCGGCATGCCAGTCGTCACTACTTCAGAGGGAGCCAGCTTCTCTGCTGCCAACAAGATGGGGGGCCAATGCTGGAGGCCAAGCCCAAGGATGCGCAATTGCAGACCTCGAATTCGATTCTCAACCATGCGTGGAGCGAGTGTCAACCTGACCGACAACTGAATCGGTCGCCCGCCGCCCCCGATCGCCAGTCAGACATGCTCACTGCTTTTCGCATGCACCGCACGCAGCTCGGCATGCCCATGATCCGTCTCCACCACCGGAATTTCATTCCCGTCGCAGTCGCGCAGTTTACCTTCGCTGAAGTAGTCCCCTTCCCGCAGCGCCGCCAGGTCTTGATAACGCAGGACTCGTTCAGTACCGGCGGCAAATACCGATTGCTGGTCCGAGTTGCCGGCCGTGAGGTGATTGAAGGTCAGGTTTAGCACGATGGCCATGATCGCCGAGGAGCTGATGCCCGAGTGGAAGATCGTCGAGAACCAGCTGGGGAAGTGGTCGTAGAAGTTCGGGGCGGCGATGGGGATCATGCCGAAACCGATGGAAGTGGCGACGATGATCAGGTTGACGTTGTTGCGGTAGTCGACCTTGGACAGCGTCCGAATGCCGCTGGCGGCGACAGTGCCAAACAGCACGATCCCGGCGCCGCCGAGTACAGAGGTCGGCACGGCGGCGATGACCCGGCCCATGAACGGCAGCAATCCAAGCACCACCAGAAACACACCACCTGTGGCCACCACGAAGCGGCTCTTGATCCCGGTCACCGCCACCAGCCCGACGTTCTGGGCGAAGGCGCTCTGAGTGAAGGAGCCGAAGATCGGCGCGATCATGCTCGACAGCATGTCAGCGCGCAGGCCGTTACCCAGACGTTTGGAGTCGACCTTGGTGCCAATGATTTCACCGACAGCGAGGATGTCGGCCGAGGTTTCCACCAGGGTCACCATGACCACGATGCACATCGACAGGATCGCGGCAAAGTGGAAGGTCGGCATGCCGAAATGGAACGGTGCCGGGAAGCCGAACATCGGGCCCTGGGTGACGGATGAGAAATCCGCCATGCCGAGGAATACAGCGATGACCGTGCCGATAACCATCGCCAGCAGGATCGACAAACGGGAGATGGTCGCGCTGCCGATCTTGCTCAATAGCAACACCAGCACCAGCGTCACCGCCGCCAGCCCGATGTTCGCCATGCTGCCGAAATCCGGCGCATGGCTGTTACCACCCATGGCCCAACGCGCGGCCACCGGCATCAGCGTCAAGCCGATAGTGGTGATCACAATGCCGGTCACCAGCGGTGGAAAGAACTTGGTAATCCTTGAGAACACCGGCGTGATCAGCAAGCCAATCAGCGACGCGGCAATCACCGCCCCGAGAATCGACTGAAAGCCGCCCTCCCCGCCACTGCTGACAATCGCGACCATGGTCGCAACGCCGGAGAACGACACGCCCTGCACCAGCGGCAACTGACAGCCGAAAAACGGCAAACCGAGGGTTTGCAGCAATGTCGCCAGCCCCCCTGCAAACAATGAAGCAGCAATCAACAAACCGATGTCCGCCGGTGAGAGCCCGGCCGCCTGGCCGATGATCAAAGGCACCGCGACGATACCGCCGTACATGGTCAGAACGTGTTGCAGGCCATAAGCCATATTCGCGCCGATCCCGAGGTTTTCGTCCTCAGGCCGTTGGTGTGAAACATGGGGCGTTTTCATGGTTGGGAGGTTCCCTGGTTTTTGTTGTGCGCACACTGTATTCAATACTCAGGACAAATGTCTATAGAGTTGTATACAACTGCCAAGTCAGATTATGGACACTTGTCCACGCCACCCTCTGGCCATAGCGCCTCCAGCCCCAAACGTCTTGAAATACATCCCTGCGCCCCTATCCCTCCTCACCGCTAATCTTTTGCTTTCCAAGCGACCGCCGGCACGGACGCCTCCTCGCTTATACATATAAAGTATGCATAATGAAGTCATTCGAGATTCAGTATCACAGGGCAAAGAACGCGGCCAACAAACTAAAACATCAAGGCATCAGCCTCGCAGAGACAGAACCAGTGTTTTATGACGAACGAGCCCTGACTTTTCAGGACGACCATCATGATGAGCAGCGGTGGATCATCATGGGGCTGGATGCCAAAGGTCGCTTGCTGGTCGTTGCGTACACCTGGCGCGACCCGAATTTCGTGCGAATCATTTCCGCACGCATCGCCACCAAAGGTGAGCGTCGCCACTATTTGGAAACTTGAACGATGAAAGACGAATACGACTTCAGCAACGCCAAGCGCGGAGCAATTGCCACAAGCAAAGGCAAGACCCGAATCACCATCATGCTCGACGATGTCGTCATAGAGGCTGCACGCGCTCTGGCAGAAAACGAGGGGTATGGCTACCAGACAGTGATCAACAATACTTTGCGCCAGGTGTTGCTCAGCGATAAAGGCAAAGCGGCGAAGCCCGATGAGAACACCGCGGGTGCAAACATCGGGCATTTCAAAAAAGGCATAACCGCCTCGGAGCTGAAAAGCCTGGAGAAAAAACTGTCAGAGGCCCTCAGCGAAATCCATCACGTGATGGAGCTAGAAGTTCGTTCCTAGGCACAAACCTCGCACTTGAGTCGACCCAATGAAAAGGGGCGGATTGATCAAATCCGCCCCTTCGCGTGGTGCTCAGTTTGCCTGCGGCACCGGCTCGATCAACCGCTCCAACACCGGCTTCAACGCCTCCTTCTCCGGCACCCGAATGTCGAATTCACGTTCCAGCAACCCGATCAACTCATCCACATCCGTCACCTGCCGCCGCTCGCTCTCGCTGCCCATGCGGTGAATGGCGAAACTGCCGTTGTTCAGCGTGCGTCGCCATCCCTCCCCCGTCCGCGCCACCATCAATTGTTTGACGAAGGACGATTCGGGATGAGTCGAGACATACCAGTTGCCGAGGGTGTAATCGATGTCTTCCTGACGCTGCAAATCGAAGATGTACATCGCCCGCCATTCACCGCCGACGTTGGCACGCAAGGTGTAGCCGTCCGCATGCTGTTCGATGCGATAGGGTTCATGAGGGGTGAGTTGCTCAACATCAGTGTCGAGCATCAACGGCGCGGTGGGCACCATGCCGCCGAAGCCGACGTCGGTGATGTAGCGCACGCCGTCGAGGATCACCAGGCTCAAGCGGTGAGTGCGTGCGGTCCATGCGCCTTCGGGCTGGTTCATGACTACGCGACCGGTGATGCCGCGCGCCTCGAACCCCAGCGTCTGCAGCAAGGCCAGGAACAGGTTGTTGAGTTCGTAGCAGTAACCGCCACGGCCGTCGTGCAGGACTTTCTGCTCGATGGACGGCAGGTCGATGAGTACCGGTTGCCCTAACAGCGTGGTGAGGTTTTCGAACGGAAAAGCACCGGTGTGGCGCAACTGCAATTGACGCAAGGTTTCCAGGGTCGGCACCGGGGGTGCGTCGAAACCCAGGCGTTGCAGGTACAGCGCAAGATTTGTCAGTCGTGGTTCGCTCATCGCTCAATCCTTATGCATGGAGCCTGCGGATCGCTCCGCCGATGGCCGCCATGTATAAGGGAAAAAGCGCCCGGGCCGATAATTGATTTCGCCAATCGCCGCACACGCTATAACTATCGCCGTTTGCGTGAACCCAATCGAATCCACGTCGGCGCGTGATCGCTGGCATGAGGCTCGTTGCGAACCCAGGCGTCGACGCCGGCATCGTGCAAACAAGGAAACAAGCGACTAAAGGTGCGCGCCCTGCTGCGCAAAGTCTTCCTGCGAGACCTTGAGCAACGGCAGCAGTGCATACCTGTCCACCGGACGACTGAGGTAAAAACCCTGCACTTCATGACACTGATCCGAGATCAGGAAGTCCAGTTGCTCCAGCGTCTCGACACCTTCTGCAGTTACGGTCAGGCCCATCGCCTTGCCCAGGTTGATGATCGCCTGCACCACGGCGCGATCATTGCTGCCGCTGCTCATGGACGAAATAAAGCGTTTGTCGATCTTGATCCCGTCGAACGGATACGTGCGCAAGTAACCCAGCGAAGAATAACCGGTGCCGAAGTCGTCCATGTTCAGGCGCACGCCCAACTCCTTGAGTGCATTCATGGTCGCCAAGGCGCCATCGACGTCGATGAGCATCACGTTTTCAGTGATCTCCAGCTCCAGCCGACTGGCAGGCAAGCGGGTCTGGATCAACGCTTCGCGCACGTCCTCGATCACATCGCTACGGGCGAATTGAACCGGCGACAGGTTGACCGACACCATCATCGCACCGGGCCAGGTCAGGGCCGTCTCGCACGCCTCGCGTAGCACCCAGCGGCCCAAGGGCACGATCAGATCGGTCTGCTCGGCCAGCGGGATAAACGCGTCGGGGCTCAACAAGCCTTGCACTGGATGCTGCCAGCGCAGCAGCGCTTCGACCGAGACGATGCGCTTGCCATCGACGTGATAACGCGGCTGGTAATGCATCACGAATTCGTTGTTCTTGATCGCTCGACGCAGGTCGGTTTCCAGTTGCCGGCGATGCTGGATCTGATCGTTCATGTGTGCGGCAAAATAGCACCAGGTCTTCTTGCCATCGGATTTGGCCTGATACAACGCGATATCGGCACACCGAATCAGCTCCTGCGGAATGTGCCCCTGGCGCCGACTCAAGGCGATACCGATGCTCGCGCCAATGTGCAGCGAGTGATGGTCGTAGTGAATCGGCTGATGCAGGCTATCGAGCAAGTGCTCGCAAAACCGGTCGATTTCCGCGTGGCTGTCCATGCCATGGAGCACCAGCACGAACTCGTCGCCGCCCAATCGGGCGACCAGGTCAATGTCTCGTGTGCACTCGCGCAAACGGGTGGCGACTTCCAGCAATACCGCATCGCCGGCCGGGTGGCCGAGGGAGTCGTTGATCGGCTTGAAGTTATCCAGGTCGATCATCAACAACGTCAGCGCCGTCGACTGCTCTTTCAGTGCCAGCGCCTCATCGAGAAAACGCGCCAGTTTGTTGCGGTTCGGCAGGCCAGTCAGGGCGTCGTGCAATGACAGATGCTGGATCTGCGCATGGGCGGCAACTTCGTCGGTGATGTCGCTGGCCGTTCCGCGATAGCCCAGCACCGCGCCCTTGCGCTGGATCGGCCGCGCCGACACCCGGCAGACCCGCTGTTGCCCCGATTGATCGCGGTAGGAACAGCGCAAATGGCTGACGGCTTGCTCTTCATCGAGTTTGTTCAGCCACAGCGACAACGGTGTCGTATCGCAATGGAGCAATTGCCCGATGTTCTGTCCCAGCCACTGCTGATCGGAGAACCCGGTGACGGTGCTGAAGCGTCCCGACAGATAAGTGATGCAATGCTGATCGTCGATTTCCCAGATCCAGTCGGACGCGGCCTCGGCTACCGCACGAAAACGCTCTTCACTGGCCTCCAACGCCTGGTTCGACAAATCGAGGCTGGTGTAACTGGCATCCACATGCCCGGACGTGCGCAGGACATAGCGAAAGAAGTAAGCGGTCAACAACGCCAGAACCAACAGCGCCCCGCCCAGTGGCGGCAGCAGCGACCAGAGCAATTGATGACCCGGCCGCTCGAGCCGGGAGACCAGACTGTAACCGGTGCCAGCAAGGGCAATAGCGGGCTGACCGGGAGCGATGACGTTGTCGGGCGTCAGGCTCAAGTCGTGCAAACCGTAATCGACGCTCAAGGTGCCGAGCTTTTCAGGGTTCAGTTGGTCGACGTATATAAGCACCGAAGTGCTTTTGGGATCGACCGCCGGGCGTTCGTCATTGGGCACAATCGCGGCGGCCGACAGCAGCGCGGGTTTGCCCTCGAACAAGGTGTAGTGGCTGACGGGTTTGATGAGGTTCTCCTGACCCTGAACCTCGTCAATGAGCGTCGCCATCGATGTCGACAGATAGGCCGCCGCCTCGTCCTGCACCTGAAGCCCACGCACCACGGCGTATTTTGTTCGCTGAACATCGACCACGAAAACACCCTCGTAGTGGTCCATGGTGAACAGGGTTTTACCCATGTTTTGCTCGACGTAGGCCCACTGCACATCGACCTCGCCGTTCAGGTGATCGTAGGCCGACGTCCAGTCGGCATAACTGGCGATGTAGTTTTTCGTGGCGGTAATGCGGTTTTCCAGCGCGCGCTGGGTATAAAACGTGGTTTTGGCCAGGTCCTCGGCATCGAGCCGCCCGGCAATACTGAACAGGGCGATCAGCGCGATCAGCACCCCAACCACAAACAGCAGACCAACCACCAACATCAGGTTGCGGGTAATCGGGGTATGGCGTGCAGGTGCAGCGGTGGTAACGGCAGACAAATCCATGCACTTGATCCTGTCAATCGATTGCCCGATCGGAATGAGACCGGTGGGCCCGGTCGGTCAGGTGTGACAGCCAGGCTCTCTGCACTGACCATAGCAGGCATGCCTGATCATCGCTCCTGGACTGTAGCAGTGTGCATCGTTTTACCCCCCAGCCTGGTGGAAAGCGTCATCGATCCGAGCGCATCAGCGCCTCGACGCCCCCTTCCATCGACAACACCGCCGAGCGATTTCGCCCTGAGTGCTTGGCCTGGTACAGCGCCGCATCCGCGCGTTTGATCAACATTTCGGTGCTGTCGTGCGCCGTCGGCACAAACGAATAACAGCCAAGACTGACCGTCAGATAGCCCGTGGGCGAACCGCTGTGGGTGATGTTTTTGTCCATGACGCTGCGGCGGATTTGCTCGGCGATCGTCAGCGCGCCATGAATGTCGGTGTCCGGCAGCAACACCGCGAACTCTTCACCGCCGTAGCGCACCGCCAGATCGGCTTTGCGGTGGCAGCAACTCTTCAGGGCCCGCGCCACTTCGGCCAGGCAATGGTCCCCGGCCACATGACCGTAAGTGTCGTTGTAGCGCTTGAAGTAATCGATATCGAGCATAATCAGGCCCAGCGAGCTCGACCGCCGGGCACCGCGCCCGAACTCTTTCTCCAGCGCCCGTTCGAACAAGCGGCGGTTGGCCAACCCGGTCAGGCTGTCGTGGGTGGCGATCAGCTCCAGGGTTTTCTGCGCCTCGCGCAAATCCGCCTCGATGCGCTCGCCCGCGCGAACCTGATGAATAAACACCCAACCGAACAACCCCACGCCGAGGACAACCAGAGCGACGATCACACCGGATTGAATCGCCGTGTCGTACCAGTCCTTGAGGACGGCGTCTTTGGAGGATGCCGCCGCGACCACCACCGGATAGGCATCGAGCTGACGGTAGCCATACAGCCGAGGGATGCCATCGACCACCGAGTCGATCATGGCGTTGCCGGACGTGGCGTTGGGCAAGAGTTTCTGAAAAATCTCGCCCTTAGCCAATGACGTACCGATCTGCGATTCCACAAACGGCCGCCGCGCCAGCAGTGTTCCATCGGTCAATGCCAAAAACATCGCGCCGTTGTCGTCGAGGCTGAAGCTTTTGAAGAACTGATCGAAGTACGACATCTTGATCCCGGCCAGCAACACACCCTGGAAATGACCGCTCTGATCGTTTATCCGCCTGGAAACCGGAATGATCCACTCGCCATTTTCCCGACTACGAATTGCCGGGCCGATGTGCGCCAGGGTTGAGATGTTTTGCTGGTGAAACCTGAAATACTCGCGATCCGCCACACCAGCCCCGCGGGGTAGATCCTCGAACGACGTCACGGCCCATTGCCCCTGCCTGTCGAACAGAAATATCCCGTGCAACTGATGCAGCGCCTGCACCCGCCGGGCGAAGGTTTTCTGCAGGCGTGGCGTCTGGGCAGCGTCGAAACCTTCAGCCTGAATCCAGTCCACCAGACTGGTCAGTACCAGATCGGCCTTCATGAACGTGTCTTCGGCCTGCTGCGCCATGGCCCGGGTCAGGTTCGACGACGACACCTCGGCCAACGCGAGGTCGTGCCGACGCGACTGCTCCAGTTGCAGGTAAAGCAGCCCACAGAGACAAAGGCATACCGCCGCAATGAACAGCACCGCGGCCTTGAGCAAAGGCAGTCGCTTCAAGGCACCGCCGGACGCGTGCTGCGGATCGTGAATGGGGATAGGCAAAAGTGAGTCCTGGAAGGGTAAGACATGGGCAACGGCCCAAAGCCCCTATTTTTTTGAGCGTAGTCTACGGGGTTGTGCGGGATAAACAGAGGATTGAGGGATAAATGGTTGTGTTTTAATTCCATGACGCAAGGCAAAACCACATGACCTTGAAGGAGCTACGATTAACTGACATCACGACAGGAAATCGAAATGAGTAAGGTAGACGAGCTCGCCGCGAAGCTTAAACAATCCCGGCAAACCAGTGCCGACGCGACCATCGCCGATCAAGCCATCGACAGCTGGCCCGCCCAGGTCTACGAGCTGTATCACCAGATCGAAGCCTGGCTGCAACCACTGATCGAGGTGGGCCTGAAGCTGCGACGCAATTCCACCCATGTGTTCGAGAGTGCGCCGGACGGTGCGACTTACGATTACGCCATCGACCAACTGCTGATCGAAGGCAACCACCACGGCATCACCTTCGACCCCGTCGCGCGCTTCACCGTCGACGGTGCCGGGCGGATCGAAATCCACTCGACAGGCAAGGAACTCGCCTTGTTACGAACCGTGAACGAACACGGCGAGACGCAGTGGTGGCTCCAGGCGAGCGAACAATCCGGACAACAACCGGATGCGATCGCGCTGACGGAACACAATTTGCTGCTGGCCGTGCAGGAAGGCTTGGGGCTTTAAGGCCTACAAATTGCTCTGCTCCGCCGCTACCGAGGGAGGCGCCGCTCGCCTCCCGTCCAGCGCCGGCGGCTCCGAAGTCCGATTCAACGCCCGCAATACCGGGGAATCGTATCCATATACATCGGGCTTGAATGTCACGCGCCCATCAAGACTCAGGTCCACCGTCCAGTAGGCCAACAGCACCGGCACTTTCACCGGGAGCCTGATGTTCTCTGTCTTGCCGTTGGCTAACTGTTTTTGAATCCCTTCGCTGTTCCAGTGAACCGGATCGTTGAACAACAGCTCCACCAATTGCAGCGGGTTTTCTACCCGAATACAGCCAGAGCTGGTCGCGCGATTGGATTTCGCGAACAACTCTCGATGCGGCGTGTCGTGCAGATAAATCGAATACTCATTGGGAAAACGAATCACCACCTGCCCCAGCGAGTTATCCGACCCCGCATCCTGCCGTAAGGTAAGGCCGCGCGGGTTGTCCCAATCGACAGTGGACGGATCAAGCACATTGCCATCTCGATCGATCACCCGAATCCGGCTTGCCTCAAGGTAACCAGGATTGTCGCGAATCTTCGGTAGCATGTCCTTGAGCAGAATCGTCGGTGGCACGGTCCAGGTGGGGTTGAACGTGACGTAGGTGATCGCGGATTGAAAAATCGGCGTGCTGCGAAACGGCTTACCGACCTGCACCCGTGAGCGCCAGATCGGTTTGCCATCGCGATAGAACGCGACTTTATACCCGGCGATATCGACCACGACGAAGGTGCCCTGAAGCTTGTACAGCAGCCATCGCGCCCGCTCCATGTTCACCCGCACCTGATCGATTCGCGCCTCGACCGGTACATTCAGCTCCGCGAGTGTCGCCGGCCCCGCTACACCGTCCGCCCCAAGGTATTGCTCGGTCTGAAACTTCTTCACCGCCGCAGTGACGGCGTCGTCGTAGTCGGTGCGAGCAGTCCCTTGCGCGGCGAGATAACCGCCCGCCGCCAAACGCGTACGCAATAGAGCGACCGAGGCGTCGTCCATGCCGGGCCTGAGCGTCTGCCCTTCCGGGATCTTTGGCCAGCCACCCCGATCACGAACCTTGCGCAATTGCGCCAGGCCATGGCGCAACGTGCCGTAAACCGCTTCTTGGGGCGGCGCCTGGGCGAAGGCGCGCGCAATGTCATGGCTATCGAGGGCGGCAAAAAACTTATTGACGTCCTCCCGAGGATCGACGCCAGCGGGGTCGAAGTTCCAGTGGATGTCCAACCGCGAAGGGTCGACCTTGCCGCGCCGCAACTGCAGCAGCGCCGTGATGAACGTTCGGGTGGCGGAGATATCAAAGGCTGCCCGTTGCCCGGGGGTTGGGGTGGTTGTCTGCATCAACGTGCGGGCCTCGGCCAACTCGGCGATCCGGAAATCCGCGGGGTTCAGGCCATCGGCCTGAGTATCGCCCAGGCTTTTCAACAACAGGGCGACATCGTCATCGTCCGTCCAGGCAGCGCGATAGCCACGATGGCTATAAAAATCCAGCACGACTCGGTTCACATCGACCCGTTGATGACGCGGCGAGGTGAGCAGCGGCGGAAACGCCGAACTCAATGGCGCCAACTCCGCCTGAATCGCTTGGCCAACATAATCACCGGGGGCAGCTTCAGCCACACTGCTAACGGGAGATACCGGCTCAATCGGCGAAGTTTGCGCGATCGCCGTGCCGCTTATCAGAAAGCCCATAAAAAATATGCGGCTTATGACGAATAACCTTGTTAACTGCGCCATGGATAATCCTTAATCTCCCGTTTTCAACCGGCTAGCGTCGTGCGCGCTGCTAGACTCGAAATATTCAGATGAGACTTGCATATGGCCCCACACCGCTTTGGCTGCTTAATGACGGCCCTGCTGCTGACTGCTTTTTTTACATTACCGGCAGCCTACGCCGATTCACTTGAAGCTGCCTTGGTCAAAGCGGCCCCCGATGCCAACGCCAAAGTCATTGCCCTGGCCGTTCGCGCCTCCCAATGCAGCCGGGCCCAAGGCACGTCCCCGGCGCAGAGACTCGCAGTGATCGATTATTCCCTGCCCTCGACCGTACAACGTCTTTGGGTTTTCGACCTTAAACAACGCAAATTGTTGTTCCATGAACTGGTCGCCCACGGTCGCAACAGTGGCGAGAACATGGCCAGCCAATTCTCCAATCAGAATGCCAGCTACGCCACCAGTCTGGGTTTGTACCGCACCCAATCCAGCTATGTCGGGCAGAACGGTTATTCCTTGCGCATGGAAGGTCTGGAACCGGGTTTTAACGACAACGCCTTCGAACGGGCGATCGTCATTCATGGCGCGCCTTACGTCAGCCCTGCCCTGGCGCGGGCCAATGGCCGGATCGGCAGAAGTCTCGGCTGCCCGGCGGTGAGGCCTGCGATTGCACATCGGCTGATCGACTCGATGAAGGATGGGCAGTTGTTATTTTCTTACTACCCGGATCAGCGTTGGTTGAAGTCTTCTTCGTATATCAATTGCGGTAACGCCACCGTGGCGGATTCGTCCAGGTCCAATAGCAGCCCTTGAACACCGCGTGAAACTGTCAAAACTGTAATCTTGGCCTCAGCCTGCTGAAAGGCACCGCCCGTTAGCCTCCTCCCCATTGAGTTCTCTTCCTTCCGCTCAGGATGGACCTGAGGGCTTCATCAGGCTGACGGACGGGATAAAACGGCATGCATTCCAACACCTCAAGACGCACCTTTGTGAAGGGCCTGGCCGCTGGCGGGGTGCTCGCTGGCCTCGGGCTGTGGCGCACGCCAGTCTGGGCGGTCACCAGCCCCGGCCAACCGAATGTGCTGGCCGGTACCGACTTCGACCTGTTCATTGGCGAATCCCCGGTCAACATCACCGGCAACCCTCGAACCGCGATGACCATCAACGGCGGCATTCCCGGCCCCCTGCTGCGCTGGCGTGAAGGCGACACCGTCACGCTGCGGGTGAAAAACAAACTCAAGGACAGCACGTCGATTCACTGGCACGGCATTTTGCTGCCGGCCAACATGGATGGCGTGCCGGGCCTGAGTTTTCACGGGATCGAACCGGACGGCATGTACGTCTACCAGTTCAAGGTCCGGCAGAACGGCACTTACTGGTACCACAGCCATTCGGGCTTTCAGGAACAGTCCGGGGTTTACGGGCCGTTGGTGATCGACGCCAAGGAGCCGGAGCCGTTCCAGTACGACCGCGACTACGTGGTGATGCTCACCGACTGGACCGACGAAGACGCCGTCGGCCTGATGAAAAAACTCAAGAAACAATCGGACTACTACAACTACAACAAACGCACCGTGGGCGATTTCATCCACGACGTCAGCGAGAAAGGCTGGGGCTCCACGGTGGCCGATCGCAAGATGTGGGCCGAGATGAAGATGAACCCCACCGATCTGGCCGACGTCAGCGGCGCCACTTACACCTACTTGATGAACGGCCAGGCGCCGAACATGAACTGGACCGGCCTGTTCCGTCCCGGCGAAAAGCTGCGCCTGCGTTTTATCAACGGCTCGTCCATGACCTACTTCGACGTGCGCATCCCGGGTTTGAAAATGACCGTGGTCGCGGCGGATGGCCAACACGTCAAACCGGTGAGCGTCGACGAGTTCCGCATCGCGGTGGCAGAGACGTTCGATGTAATTGTCGAGCCGACCCAGGACGCCTACACCCTGTTCGCCCAGTCGATGGATCGAACGGGTTATGCGCGAGGCACCCTGGCGGTGAAGGCCGGGTTGTCGGCGCCGATTCCAGCGCTGGATCCGCGACCGCTGGTGACCATGGATGACATGGGCATGGGCGGTGACATGGCGGGGATGGACCACGGTGACATGCAGGGCATGGACGGCGGAGACATGCAAGGCATGGACGGCGGCAACATGCAGGGCACGAACAGCATGGCCGGAATGGATCACAGCAGCATGGACATGGGTGGCATGGGTGGCATGGCCGGGATGGCCGGGATGCAATCCCATCCCGACACGGAAAAAGACAACCCGCTGGTGGACATGCAAGCCATGAGCACCACGCCAAAACTCGACGACCCGGGCATCGGCCTGCGCAACAACGGCCGCCGTGTGCTGACCTACTCCGACCTGCGCAGCACCTTCGAAGACCCGGACGGCCGCGAGCCCGGCCGCACCATCGAACTGCACCTGACCGGCCACATGGAGAAGTTCGCCTGGTCGTTCAACGGCGTGAAGTTCTCTGATGCCGAACCCGTGCGACTCAAGTACGGCGAGCGGGTTCGAGTGGTGCTGGTCAACGACACGATGATGACTCACCCCATTCATTTACACGGTATGTGGAGCGACCTCGAAGACGAGAACGGCCAGTTCATGGTGCGCAAACACACCATTGATGTGCCGCCGGGATCGAAGCGCAGCTATCGGGTCACCGCCGATGCGCTCGGCCGCTGGGCCTACCACTGCCATCTCCTGTACCACATGGAAATGGGCATGTTCCGTGAAGTTCGCGTGGAAGAATAAGGCGCTACCCATGACCAGACTCACTCCGATCACTTTGACCCTCGTTACCATGGGCCTGACGCTCTCTTCGGCCATGGCCGCCACCGACAACATGCAGGGCATGGACCATAGCCAGATGCCGGGCATGGATCACAGCCAGATGCAGAGCGAGGATTACGGGCAAATGCTGCCCGCCGCGCCGACCCAAAGCCGCACGCCGATCCCGGCATTGACCGACGCCGACCGTGCCGCCGTTTTCGTCAGCCCCGCCGGCCATGACATGCACGACAGTGCGCTCAACTATTACTTCCTCGCCGACAAACTCGAATGGCAGGACGCCGACGACGGCAGCGCATTGGCGTGGGATCTGTCTGGCTGGATCGGCGGCGACATCGATCGCCTGTGGCTGCGCTCCGAAGGCGAACGCATCAATGGCAAAACCGAAGACGCCGAAGTCCAGGCACTGTGGGGTCATGCCATCTCCCCGTGGTGGGACGTGGTGACCGGCTTGCGCCAGGATTTCAAACCCGGCGCCCCGCAAACCTGGGCCGCGTTCGGCGTGCAAGGCATGGCCCTGTACAACTTCGAAACCGAGGCCACCGCGTTCATCGGCGAAGGTGGCCAGACCGCTGCGCGACTGGAAGGCGACTACGACATCCTGCTCACCAACCGGCTGATTCTGCAGCCGACCGCCGAGCTTAACGTCTACGGCAAAAACGACCCACAACGGGGCATCGGCTCCGGACTTTCCAGCACCGAAGCCGGGCTGCGCCTGCGCTATGAAATCCGCCGGGAATTCGCGCCCTACATCGGCGTGACCTGGAACCGCACCTACGGCAAAACCGCCGATTACGCCAGGGACGAAGGCGAGGACCGCAGCGAAGCGCGCCTGGTCGTCGGCGTTCGCCTGTGGTTCTAACGCTTCAACTCAAAAACCTAAAAAACAACCGCTTAAAGCGGTAAGAGGCCTTGCATGCGCACCATCAAAACCACCGCTGTCGCCATCGCACTTTCCACCGGGCTGCTGATGAGCGCACTGGCTCAAGCCCACCCGAAACTGCTCTCCTCAACCCCGGCCGAAGGCGCGGACGGCGCAGCACCGAGCAACATCGAGCTGCACTTCTCCGAAAACCTCATGACCCAATTTTCCGGCGCCAAACTGGTCATGACCGAAATGCCCGGCATGGCCCATTCCCCCATGCCGATGAAAGCCAAAGTCTCCGGCGGCAGCGACCCGAAAACGATGGTCATCACCCCGCTCTCGCCCCTCACCACCGGCAGCTACAAAGTCGAATGGCGCGCCGTGTCTTCGGACACTCACCCGATCACCGGCAACGTTACGTTCAAAGTGAAGTGATTGATGAGCGACTCGGTCGGCATTGCCCTGCGGTTTGCGTTGTATGTGGATTTGATGCTGTTGTTCGGGGTGGCACTTTTTGGGCTGTACAGCCTTAAAGGGCAGGAACGGATGTCCGGGGCGGTGCTGCCATTCCGGTCGATGCTGGCGGGGACGGCAGTGCTGGGCGCGGTGTTGTCCGTCGCCAGCATGGTGATGATGGCGAGCGCCATGAGCGGTGAAACGGACTTCGCCGAGCTGCGTCCGCACATCGAGATGATGCTGTTTGAGACGGATGTCGGCTTGGCTTGGGGGGTTCGCATTGTTGCGCTGGTCATCGCTGGCTTAGCGGTGATGCTCCGTGCATCTGGTTTCAGTTTATGGGTCGCGGCTTTTGCCGGTGCTGTTGCCCTCGCCAGCCTGGCCTGGAGCGGACATGGGGCGATGGATGAAGGCAATCGTCGCTTTTGGCATTTCACGGTGGACATTCTGCACCTGCTGGCGGCGGGGGCTTGGCTTGGCGCGTTGCTGGCGTTTGCGTTGATGGCGAAGATCAACGCCCTGCAAACCGAAGCGCGCCTCAGGTTGCTGGCCCGCGCGGTTAATCGGTTTGAGGCGATTGGCGCGGCCATCGTCGTGGTGATTACGGTGACGGGGGTGGTGAATTATCTGTTCATCGTTGGGCCGAAGCTGGACGAGGTGTTTCTCAGCACTTACGGGATTCTGCTGTTCATCAAAGTGGTGCTGTTTGCCGGCATGCTGGTGCTCGCCGCGTTGAACCGGTTTCACCTCGGGCCGTTTCTGGAGCGCTCGTTGCGGGACGGGCAATACACGGTCGCCGCCAATGCGTTGCGGCGCAGCGTGGTGGTGGAATTGGCGGCGGCGGTGTTGATTGTGGGGTTGGTGGCTTGGCTCGGAACGCTGAGTCCGGAAATGGGTGCCCAGTAGGGAAATGAGAGCATCCGATGACCGGCCAGAGCAGTCAGTGGACAGGGTGAGGGTCCTTTACTAGCGTCTAACCACACTAGATTTCAAGCCAGAGGGTTCAACACCCAAGCGCCAAGGTGAAAAAAGCGGCGCAATTATCGAAAGGAGTTCGAAAATGGCTGAAGTAATGAAAGTGGTGGATGTCGACTTAAAGATACTTAAATCAAACCCACCGCAGCTACACATATCGGCAATTGGCCTGGTGAATTCTGGTGGATGGACAAACCCGAGACTGGAGCCGCGGGTTTACATTCAGTTCCCACCAGACGGCATTCAGGACTTCGATTTTGTTGCTGATCCGCCCCAAGGGGCTGCTATACAGGTCATCCTTCCCATCGACGCATCAAAACTTTGGAAAGACCCGCCACTCGATAAACTCAAGGGAGTAAGAGTGCACTCGGCTAGCAACTCGATTGAAGCGCATCTTAAGAGTTCGAAGTCCGTGGCTTGTGCATAAACAACTCATGTAGAGGGATACGTGTCGGGCCTTGCCTGACACGTATCATGCGCTGGAGTGAATGGGGTATTGGGACAGTAGATGACAGCCGAGAAGCGCTTTCACTACACTGCTTCCGCTTGAACCCCACTCTGTCACAAAAGCCCGATAACAATGAAAACCATAAAAAGCACAATGATGCTCTGTGGCCTGCTGGCTCTATCCTGCGGCGCTCAGGCAGAGCAAAGCCTTTCGCACCTGGACACCGTCCTGCAACAAAGCCAACTGCGCGTTTGCACCACAGGCGACTACAAACCCTATACCTTCAAAGGTGAAGACGGCGAATACTCGGGCATCGACATCGCCATGGCCCGCTCGCTGGCCGACAGCCTGGGTGTGAAGGTCGAGTGGGTCCAGACCACCTGGAAAACCCTGATGCCCGACATGCTCGCGGGCAAATGCGACATCGGCGTCGGCGGCATCTCCGTCACCCTGGAACGCCAGAAAAAAGCCTTCTTCAGCACCACCCTGGACGTCGACGGCAAAATCCCTCTGGTGCGCTGCGAAGATCAGGCGAAATACCAGACCCTCGAACAAATCAACCAGCCTTCGGTTCGCCTGGTCGAACCCGCCGGCGGCACCAACGAAGCTTTCGTCCACGCCTTCCTGCCCAAGGCGCAACTGCAGCTTCACGACAACGTGACCATCTTCCAGCAACTACTGGATAAGAAGGCCGACGTGATGATTACCGACGCCTCAGAAGCGCTGTATCAGCAGAAACTCAAACCGGGGTTGTGCGCGGTCAACCCGACGCAATACATGCAGTATGGGGAGAAGGCATATCTGCTGCCGCGGGATGACATCAGCTGGAAGATGTATGTCGATCAGTGGCTGCACCTGGCCAAGGTGACAGGGAATTACCAGAAAATTCTGGGTCAGTGGATCGCGGTGCCAGAGGCTAAATAGCCCGTTAGTCCATACATAGCAGCTGGCGCAGCCTGCGTTCGACCGTAGCAGCTGTCGAGCCTGCGAGGCTGCGTTCGGCTACGTTCGGCTGCGCAACAGTCGTAAAGTCAGAACATGCGGTTCATCAGGCAAATCACGCAACGGCGAAAACGCCCCAGCCGTTGCGTCATGCATTAGTCGTGCAGCAAGCCCGAGCTGTACTCATTAAAGCTGTTGCCGATCGCGCTCCCACCAAAGCTCACCTTGTTGGGGTTATGGCCATCGAATTGTTGGCAGCCTTCTGAAAAGCAGGAACTGGTGCTCACACCCGAACAGGCGCTCAAGAGCAAAGCACCGGTGATCAGCATGGCTTTGAAGAGGTTCGAGATCATTTTTCTGTTTCCTGTGGGCTGGAGGCGTGGCTACACCGAGCTTAGGTGGTCATCCTATGCCACACGGATACCAAACTTGATGAAACATTGCTGAGCGACAGCGTTGGTTCAGCATCCTTGTTTTCTTTGAAGCGACCCACCTGCTCAATGGCGGCTTTGTGCGGGAGACCTTCGGGTCTGCCGGGTTCCTGGTTTCCCGGTCTTGCAGACCCGTGCACAGCTGCCACCGCATCGATTTGGGCGCTGCTTTCTCATTCCGTTTTCGCGGGCGGAGATCCGGCAGATCAGATAGTGCATATAAACATACACTCGATATTTCAATTTTTTCCAAAGGCAGAAAATTTCCCGGGGTGGGAGCTTTGTGCTCGCCTATACTAAAAAGATTAAACAGTGTCAGCGAGTGCGCTTAACAAGATATTGAAATTATTGAAATTCAGGCGTCTTTTGGAGTTACTGTTTAAAAAACATATTTCTGTGATGATCTGGTGTCGCAACGAGGATTTGATATGAACGTCTTGTTGAAAGAACTTCTGGCCTATCATCACGAAGTGGCTATAAAAATTACTCAGATCAAAGAGTTGCTGAGGAAAATCAGACATGAACCCGATGGAACTGATGACTGCAAGCTGTTGTTCACGATGCTGGAAGCCTTGCATGGTGATGCAGAGCGACACCACCATGAAAATGAAGAACTTATTCGGCTGGCCTTGCTAGCGACTGAGGCGCCGATCCACCAACGGGTCAAGGATATCGAGCGAGATCATCAGGCATTTGAGCGCATTGCTGGACAGTTGAAGATGTTGGGGGATACCACTAAGGAAACGAGAGTAATTGCTGACGCTATCGATGACTTCATCAAAAAATATTACGATCACATGGACGCCGAGGAGAATATTTTCTTTCCAGCGGCAGATAAGTGGCTGTCAGACGACCAGTGGCAGGAAATCAAGCATCAATGGCATTAATTGGAGCTCGCCGTACACCTTAAACAATTAGCTATTACTTAGTACTGACCTCACTAAGTAATTACGCGAACACCACGTATTAACTTACAGGGGTGTCCGTATATCGATGGCTCTTTGTTGCAAGTCACTCAACCCCTCCCGCTCCTGTTCTCACTCGCTCTCAACTACCTCCGCTAGACTCACCTGAGCCCCGCAAGCCCAATCCTGATAAACTCCCCACCTCCCAGCCTCACCCATTCCAGAAACGCCAATGCCACCAATCACCACCACACTCGCCCTGCTCTCCCGCCGCTTCTGCGTCGCCCCATTTTGCGTCGATCAGGCTGGTTGTTGGTAACTCAGCATCTCTCTTTTACGCAAACACGCTTATTTGAAATCGCCCATTTATTCTCGAGGTAATGGTGACCCACTCTTCTGATCAACGTGCTGACGAAAAAAGCCTGCCTCGATTGTTGCTCGATCTACTTTGGCAAATCGCCGTACTGTTGATCCCGATTTTTCTCGTGGCGGTATTACCGCTGCTGTGGGCGCTCGGTGTCGTACTGGGTTGTGCTGCCTTGATGTGGCTGACGGCACGGGCCGGTTGGCAACGAACCGGTCGAGGGGCTGCCCGGGTCATGACCTCTGCCGCAATAGGCCTGGGTTTTAATCTGGGCAGGGCTTTACCGGCGTACTGGGACATAGCGGGGGCAGCGGCTGTGATGTTCTTCGGGCTGGCTTGCGTCAGTCACTTGGAAAGACGTTTTGGCCTGGTCGATAAAACACAGGCCAAGTCGTCACCGCTATCGCCTGGTCAGTCTTCAGGCGGCGCCAGTGCCTGGGGTGGGGACGAACCGCAGCAAACTCCCGAGGGCGAGCCCATCAGGGTGTTCAACTACAGCGAAATCGCCATGGGCGGGCCCGTCCTGTGCGATTACCTATTTCCCGATGGGGTGCTGCTCCAGGGCCTTGGGTCGTCGGCTCGCTTCTCGAATGACGGACGTTATTTCGCCGCGCCTTTACCCTCGCGCCAAGCCTGGGGGTTGGTGATTCTGGATCGACAGTTGCGTCAGCTTTACCAGTGTTCGTGTGATGAATTTTGGGAACTGGATGCCTTTAACGACGGCATCCTGAGTGGGCGTTACAGTCCTCTGGTCGACAACGGCGCACGGGAGATCAGCCTGGAACAACTGCTGACGACGGCTGAAAAGATCAGCCTGGTGCCCGTTGTTGACCTTTGGGTTGAGCCTGGAGCCTGGCAAAAAAAACTTGCGCTCGAAACGTTCCGGCATACGTCCCCCGATGGTCAGCAATGTTTGGACGCCTGCCTGGCGCTGCCGGCCAGTCTGCGTGAATTGCCACAGCCTTGCGCCCCGCTGATGAGCCCGGAATACCGCGTGAGCATAAACGGTGAGCCCACTTCGTTGCTGATCAGGGCCGATACCTCAATCATCTGGAATCACGATAGTCGCTCGTTCGCTTGCCATGCACGGATGGATGATGAGCAACCGCAAGCCCTCGAATACTGGCTCTGGCACGTAGACCGCGGCTGGCAAGCATTGCCTTGTCCGTGGCTATCTGCCGACAGCGAACCTTCCATGGGTTGGAGCGCCCCCCTGGAGCTGGATGACCACTACCTGCGGCTATCGTCCTACTTCGACTACCCGCAGCCTGATCGCGGTCGCTATGGTTATGGCTTGTACAGCATACACAGCGACTGTGAGTCTCAGGTGGGCCATGATCCGAACGGCCGAGTGCAGGTTGCGCAGCGGCACCTGACTCGCGTGCGGTTGGCCGTGCCTCTGGTGGGTGATGGACAGCGAGGCGCGACGATGGTCGAGTCGGCACCATTGATTGGTGATACGCGGGCTCAATTTAGCTGGCGGCAAGACAACAGCCTGGGGCTCGGGGGTTATACCTGCAGGATTGGGGACTGGGAGTTACCGGGCGTTTGGCTGCTCGATCATCGAGTTTCAGACACTGGACGTTACATCGCATTAATACCGTTCGCCCTGCCGCCCGCCACAGCAGGTCACGTGGTGGTGGTCGACGCACAGGAACGACAATTGATGAACAGCCCTCCTCTGTTGGTCGCACGATTGTTGGACTTTCGTGGGCCGAGACTGAGCCTGGCAGTGATTCGAGGTCGCCTGGATCAGGATCGGCAAAGCAGTCCATTGCAGCGCTTTGATCAATCGCCACCCGAGGCGGACGATGCCGCTGCATTTTGCCAGTATCGACAGGACTCGCGGCTTTACTACGAGTGGTGTGAGCTCAATGTCAGCCAACAAGGCCTGAGCGCCCTCCCCGATTGGCGCCTGGTTAAACAGCCACAGTCTGCAATCGCCGATGGAAACTTTGTCCAGCCAGCACCGATGGATAAAGATGCCGCTTGGCTGTTCGGTTGTGAAACCGAATACGCCGACAGTTGGCTACGCGTCCAGAGCCCACGCCTGGGCGGGCATTTGCTGACGGCGTCCGGTTGCGCCATCAGCCATCTCGCGCCCTCGATGATCTGGTCCGAGGATGCACGTTATCTCGCGCTGACTCGACTCCATACCAACGTCGACGATGACCACGGAGGTCGCTTGGCATGGCAGATCTTGCTGTTGGATGTCCAGGAGCGAACCTTGAGGCATTCACCTCAGTGGCTCCACAATCGACCACAGTTTGAAGGTTTTAATGCCAATGTCTTGAAGGTGCGTCTATTTCTGCGCGACTGGGAAGCCGAGGATGAAAGAGACCGAGGCTCAATCAGCGCAATGAAGTTGAGCGACCTGCTGGCACTCCCCGCCGAATCCCTGTGCCCGCACGCAGGACTCTGGCTGACGAAGGATCAACTGTGTCACTCCGAAGCGTGGCAAGCATTGGATACATCGGCCTTACGCCATTGGCGTTAGTCACGTTTATCACTGGCGCTGGCATGGCGCGCGGAAAGAGACGAAGCCGACTGAGGCACGTTCGGTTGAGTCACGTTAGATGTCGGGCCTGAGCTTAATCTTGCCTGACAATATCGGATGTCCGTGGCGAGCTGTGGACCATGGGTGAAAACGCCGGCCATATCAAACAAGGTTTGGCGCGATTGAAGAAATTAGACATTGGTTAACCGATTGAACACCAAAGGCTCGAGGTGAATCCGGTTCACCTCACAGACAGCTATCAGCCAATGGCAGGCACCACCGATTAAGCTCTGAAATGAAAACGGGGTTTTAGTCCGTTTTCCGTGCGAACTAAAGCTACGTCAGTCGTTGTCAAATTAGGCTGTGTCCTCCATCCGCCCCGTCCGACCTTGTCATCACTACTTCCATCACCTAACTTAGCCTTCCAGAAGGCTTTGCAATCATGAGATTCCACAGTCAACAAATGTTTACCAATGGAGGTGATGACTATGCCGCTCTCCGGCGAAGCACTCTACACTCAACTCGGGCAGTTAATCGTCGATATGCCTGACCTTAGGAATCATGAATGGAACACGCCTGCGGGACAGCGCTGGCTAGGCCGTGCAACCGCCTTGTTGGAAGAGAGCGGCAATGCCGTCGACGCACTAACTTTCAAAGTGACCGCTCAGGGCTTATCTAGCGATCCCTATCAACCAGGGCACGCCGCTGCCGTTCAGCGGCTGACCGCCGTTCTCCATCATGCTCTGGCCGTCGCAGAACTGCGCGCGCCGGCTACCGCTCAAAATGGATTCATACCAGTTGGCGAGCCGTTTACAGCTCTGACCGCTATAGCTGGGGTCATGGCTGAAGCAACTGACTCAATACTTCTGGTCGACCCCTATGCCGACAGAAACCTACTCACTGAGTATGCAGTTCAGGCAGCCGAGCAAATTTCGATCCGAGTGCTAACTGACAGCTACTCACTCAAACCAGGTTTGGCACCAGCTAAGCAGGCATGGATAAACCAATATGGAGACAGTCGTCCGCTGGATATCCGACTGACCCCTGCACGAAGCCTGCACGATCGGCTCATCATTGTTGATGAACGTGCGGTATGGAGCCTAGGACAATCGTTCAATGCTCTCGGCACCCGTTCGCCAACAGCGCTCGTGCGCGTTAATGAAGAGACCGCTTTGCTAAAAGTTCAGGCTTACGAGCAGCTCTGGGCATCAGCTACCCTATTGGCTTAGAACACATTCTTAGACACTTGGATTCTACTGGCCGTATGCAGCAGGAACTTGGTATTGATCAGGTTCCGATTCGAAGGCATCGGCCGGTTGAATCCACAGCCAAAAGCAGACACTGGCGTGCTCGATCACGACTTCGCCATCTGAATTATATGCAGTTTTTTTGCAATTATTACGACCACTCAAGTTCCTGTTCACTCAGTGGCGAGTGACCGGTGGTGAGTTGATTCACATGCAACCAAGTTCTCCACGCTATTTTGCAGATAGGCGCGCTTAGAAACCCGAAACGTACGCGGTCTATCCGAAGCTTTGGAGCTATATTGTTGTCGCTGGAGATAAGCACTCAAATAACTCCCCTCCCCCACAGAGTCCTCAGCGATACATTGCCCATCCAAAATAATTTACATCTCAAATAAAGCAGATTAAACCCTGATAAATTTCGAATCGCGCTAATAAATTTTATTTTTACACCAATATAAACTATAAACACAAGATCGCCACCCCTTAATCAATCTTAAGCGATGCTAAGCTGACCAGCTACAGCAGTAAAAAAACAAATACAACGAATGGAAAGGTTACTTCTGATGAAACACCTTATCATTGTAACGACCTCACTCTATATGTCCGCTTGCGCAACCAATGTGGAAATTCTTAGTGCTGATCAACGCAGGATGACGAGCGAGGACAGTAAGTATGTGAAAGAACAGCTCTCAGATATATATGCACAAATCTCTAAGGTTAATTCCTTAGGCGCATTGGTAGCAGTTCCTGCCGATCGATCATCCAAGCCTCAGGTTGTGACAGGCGACTCACCTGTTTCGGCTTTAATCGCAAATCCTGAATTCCGCCCTCCGAGAGAGGGGACGTGCTACTTCATTTACTCCGAAATAAGCGCAACAGAGCCGCTCCGGACACCATGTGGCTTGTATAACGACCAAGCCAGACAGATTACTCAACTCACCGAAAAGGTCGTAGACCAAAGCAAGCAGATTGCTGACGTCACCGGTGAAATTCGGCGTTTGGATAAAGGACAGTTTGCGCTCGGCTCAGTTTTGCAACCGTTGTTATCTGCGTCCAAACTGAACTCTGAACAGATTGATCTGCTGCATAAACAATCTGATGTAATAGCCGGAGGTTTCGAACAAAGCGTCGTCATGCAGCGAAATACAAACGATACACTTCAAAAAACTCTAGTAGAGCTTAACTACAACAATCAAGAACTTAATAAAAGATTAGATACGCTAACCGAAAAATTTGGTGCGCTCAAGTGAAGCGTCAGCGATTACTTTTATCGATGACGTGCCTGCTAGGTACAATCCTTGTGCAAGCAGACGAACGCACAACACTTGAGACAATAAAAGACTCCTACGAAAACGAGCAGAAACACTTTGAGCGTGAAGCAGAAATCCGGCGCAATGCCCTTTCACAACTACGTCAGCAAATCGATTATGAGTCGAAATTGAATACTTTACAAAGCAAAGTCACCGACAACCTGAAATTGTTACAGGAAGGTGTAAAGCAGACATTCGCCCAAAAAACTTTTAAGTCGGCAATGACAGCCTTGGAGATGGTATCCAATTTTATCGACGAAAATACGGCAGAGATGGGCATTAGCAGCTTAACGATTGACGAGCCTACAATCCGGCGCAAGATAAGGGAGACAGAAAAAAAAATAGATACTGCGTTGGCAAACGCAGCTATCGCTAAGCAAGTTGCTGGAGAGGCTAAGGCGGCGTTAGATCAACTTCCAGCAACTGCCTCCACTCCAAAAGCGTTCGAGTGGGTTGCGATTTCTTTGGGCAAGGTTGCTGCAGCCCAGCAACAACGACAAGACGCACGCGACAAAAAAGCAGCCGCAGATGCCGCAAAATCGAACAAAGGAGGCAACAGAGACGGTACAGAAAAAACTACTGGGGGAAGTACAGGGACTCATAGAACTGGAGAGGTCACTGTCGGGGAGGTGGACGATCCTGACGTTAAAATCGAAATAAAATCAAAGGATTAGCGATCTCTTTACCAAAGACGGCTATGGGTCGAAAGTAGCCGGTGACAGCGTCACCAACTGACCATACGCCAATTGTACTGGGGTATGTGGCGGCTTTGGCGCTAGAGTCCCGTGTTTGCTGGCTGTAACGCCCGTTCCTGCCTGTTTGCATAAATGCATAGTGGGCATTGAATGGCATAGTTTGGCGTACGATTTACCCCATTTTTGCCCCATTCCGCCCGTCGATACCGCTGACTGTCCTTGAGTTCATGGTCGTATCTGGCAAGACTAGAGATAGTCAATATAAATGTCCTTAGTCAGTTGCTTTAGACTAGGAAAGGACAAAGCACCGGTCCACATCCAAACACCGGTATCGTCTCTGTCGCATATCAGATTGAGACAAACCAGTTCAAGGCAGGTCGATCCCTAAACGCTCCTTAAGCACCTGTTTCCCATAAGCCTTTCCAAGCTCCAATAGGACAGCAAGGCCTGCGACACCGGCCTTCTCCGCTCCGGCCTTGGTACGACGCCAGACCTCACCATCTCTGATCGTATCGAGGAATTCATGTCCCCTCATCGTCAGTCGTTTCGGTCTCCAGTCAAAATCGCTCATCGAACATAGATCTTGCGCAACGATGAGTCCCGCCTCATGTAACAACATGACGTGATAGGCAATCTCATCGTCGCCGTGATTCTCGATTGTCAAATCGATCCAGGAGTTAGGCGTTTGGTCACTGGCTTCAACTGCCAGCAGAATCTCGCGCACTAGGTCTTTTTCGAGTTTCATAGGCTGCACTATCCTTTGTATGATCTGGAGCATTACCACCTACAGGCTTGTCAACCGAGCTAAGTCCTGGCTGCACCACCGAATGTAAGCATGGTAAGTAAGCTGCCATCCTCTGTGCTGAAGCTCTGGACCAAATCCGACAATTTTCGATGTAATGAACAATATCACTGAAGCCACAGATGGCCAGCTAGATTGTGGATGGGAATTACCGCTGTTACTTAGAAACCGCTCGAACGCCAATCGAGCGCGTCTTCGAAAGCTTCCTCCCATACAAGTCTGATACAGTCGGCCTCGATAAATTCGCAGACAGGAAGTCAAGCATGGCCAAACCAGCCGCACGCATCACTGACCCGACCAGTTGCCCCATGCCTGGGCACGGTTCCAAAGCCATCGCCTCCGGTTCTCCCGACGTGTTCTTCGACGGACTTGCAGCCGCGACCAAAGGCGACACCTGCACCTGCGGCAGCACTTTAGCTTCGGCCGTGTCAGGTACGGTGTTCATCAATGGCAAGAATGCCGCACTGGTCGGCACTGTCGGCACCCATGGCGACGTCGTGATTGGCGGCTCGGGTACGGTGATCATTGGCGACTCCCATACGCCAGCACCGTTCATTCCGCCTACCCCGATGACCATCCACGGGAACTGGATTGGCTTTAAGATTCCCGCGACAGAGAGCTATGAAGGATTTGCCTGCACGGCTCACTTTGACGATGGGTCTTCAATGTCCGGGGTATTCGACTCAAATAATTTAGTCAAATTCTCCAATCCCACCGGAAAAGCTTGCCATACATTGGCATTCGCCCAGCACGAGAACACCTGCACAACCGCAGGAATCGACGGATTACTGAACGACATCTTGGGATAAGGATTTTCTCGTGACGGAACCGAACCTGGTAACCGGAAGCTATATCGTCAAAAGTGAACATACCCTCGATCAATCCCCCCTTGAGATGGCGGTTGCGGGTATGGAGGGAGCTGCAAGTCGTTTTTCCATCGATGCCATCAAAGACGAACGGGTCCGTGCAAGCTATGAGAAAAATATTCGACGAATGTCACAGCAGATATTTGCTGAGGTAAGAGCTGGCAACATCAGTGTTGAAGACGGCACAAAGTTCAGCAATGAAATGCGTAACAAAATCATGTTCGAACACCGCAAGCTTACATCTGCACAGGGCCTGGCCATCGTACAAAAAAAGAAAAAAGCTGGCAGAACGCACACTGACGTTTTGAACGAAAAATCTCAAACCCAGTTCAATAAGAACTACGAGCAACTTTCAAAGGCACAACAAAAAGAAGTCCTGTACAGAGCACTAGAGCGCTCAGGCAGTGCCAATGCCAAGTTCACCTCCGGCACCAAAATCATGTCTGTCATGGGCAAGGTCGGCATCATCATGACGGCAGTGCTGGCCACCTACCAAATACTGAACGCTGACGACAAAACCAAAGAAACGGCTCGTCAAGCCACCATCTTGGGCGGCGGTGCAGCGGGAGGTTTTCTTGCGGGTTTGGGCATTTCGGCTATTTGCGGTCCAGGAGCGCCTGCCTGTGCCATCGCCGTGGTGCTCATTGGAAGCATGGCCGGCGGCATAGCAGGCGGGATCGCAGCCGATACGTTCGACTCAGAGCTAGAGGAGCTGGCCCATTGGGACATATTCTGACCCCGGCAGAAAGAGCGCGTATCCAGATAGCGTTGGCAGAGGCATTTGTAGATAGCACTGTCGATTATGCCTCTATAGCGGAACGAATCCGGGGCTATGACCTGAAAGTCGTGGAGAACATCCTGTATACAGAAGTAGCGCCTGTCTGTTTCGGCAACCTTGAAACGCCAGTCCCTCCAGTTTGGACAGGATTCAACAACGACTGGCTTTTGAGCGAGATTGAGAAAGAGCTTAGGGCACGAGAGAACAGTTGGTCGCGACGTACGTTTGCCAAATTGAAAGTCGCTTGGCTACGATATAGCTACGGTTACATCTGGAAGGAGATTATGAAATTTTATGATCTTCATACGTGAAGCGCCCCTATTAGAAAGCAACAACCGTAAACAAAATGAGGGTTGTATGGCTTCTTGAGCCCTTGATCAAGAAGATTGGGAAAGGGACTCGAACCCCTGCTTGCGTCCCAGTAGACAGTTTAAGGCCAGTAAAACCAGGGGAAGATACGTCATGCATTGATCAGTGACTAATTCATCAGTGAGTTACTGAATACGGCTACGGTTAAACTTAAACAAAATGGAATGATTCAGACCTATGAAAGAATTCGCCTTCATCCATAACCCCACTATAAGTTTTTCTCTGGACGACAGACATTTCCTTGAAGCATTAACCAGATGGAACTACTTTCCCAACCAAAAAGAATCAGCAACTGAGCTACCGCCAAGCATTAGTACCCGGCGCTTCACCCCAGAAGTAGCGCATAAACTCTTGGAAGACGTAAAACTAAGCAAAGACCGAAAAAGACTTGGCTTTGATTTAGTTGAGTATCGCGCAACACGCTATAACAACGTATCACGTGTTTTAGGATTAATGCACCCTCTCGCGTTCGCGCAAATTTTCAGTGTCATGGCGTCTAATCGTGAGAACTTGATCGAAGCGATGAAAGATGACAACAGTGCTATCCGTGTTCAGGCACATAATGATGGACGAATGCTCATCATGAACTATGAGGACCCCGAAACTAAATCGCTGACAGCAGCGAATCAAAGTTTTGGTAAAAAATTTCGCGCCCATACTGACGTAGCCAATTGCTTTGGATCTATTTACACACACTCATTGGAGTGGGCAGTTCAAGGTTTCGAAATAGCTAAAGCGAACCTGACATCAAATAAATCGGCCCGTCACTGGAGCGCAGATTTGGATCAGGCATTGCGAGGCGCCAAACGAAACGAGACTTCTGGCCTCCCAATTGGTCCCGCCTCATCGAGCATTGCTGTTGAGGTTATCCTCGCCGCGGTGGACCGCAAGCTAAGGGAACAGTTCTCGTTTGTACGCTACATAGATGACTACACCGCTCTTTGCGATACACATGCCGAAGCGGAGGAGTTCATAAGACTATTGAGCAAAGAGCTAAGCCAATATAGACTAACATTAAACCTTACTAAAACGTCCATCATAGAGTTACCTGAACCACTACAAGAAAGATGGGTATCAGTGCTAATGAGTGCGCTTCCTCCGTTGCTGCAGGACGACGGCCAACTCGCCTTCATGAGCACTCGTGAAGCCTTCCACTTTTTAGATTTTGCGGTACGCTTGAACAATGAAACCCCGGATGGAAGCGTCATAAAATTTGCTGTATCCACTATTGCCAGGAGACTTAAGGACAGAGCTGCTGCCGATGTTTTTCAGTACGTTTTAAATTTATCTTGGCATTATCCAATCCTGCTTCCATATCTAGAAAAAATTGACGCCAGGTCCGACTATTACAACACGAACGATCTAACAAATAAGTTAAACGAGATCATTCAGACCAACGCCTTACATCGAAGATCTGACGGAATTTGCTGGGGACTTTATTATCTGGAGCGACTCAATTCACTCCCCTCAGAAAAATCGGTACTGGGAATCATCGAATCAAAAGACTGTATCGCCTTAGCAATGCTCTGCAACTTTGAAAACTCAATCGACAACGTAGCTGAATACGCAAAAACCATTATCGACGACCAATTATATACAAAAGACCAAAACTGGCTTTTACTCTACCAACTTTTTCGCGCCGAAAAAATTTCAGACCCGTATGTAAATGAAGGCACATTTCCACTATTGAAAAAATATAATGTCGACTTCTTCTGTAATCCTGGTGAAGACAGCCCCGCCGAAAACTATTGTTTTGCAGCTTATAATCCTTTTGTCAAAAATGACGAGACACCAACGTTCGATCAATGGATGGCTAACTCATAACCAAAACTATTCGACATCACTTTCTTCCGCACTATCTTGGTCCCATCGGGCGATCATCGCGATCAACGATTGGTTCGACGTTCTGCTGGGACCGCGGCCGGGTTGGATGTTGACGCGTCCACCTCGGCTGCTCTTTTTCACTTCGGTGTTGAGACTTCTTTGGCATAGGCCTGACAGGCCGCCAGCGCGATCAATCCTTGGTCACCGGCATCGGTGATGCCGATAATTCGTTGAGCATGCGCCGGGTCAAGTTGGGCTCTTGTGGCGCCATGAACCACGCTGCCGGTTGTGGTGGTGGCTGACACTGCACCGCTGCTGGATGAACCGGGGGCGTCGAGTAGGACTGACAAGCGCAGATCAGCAGTGGCAAGACGGTCGCGCAGGCGACCTTGATCACGTTGGGCATCGCTCAGGGCTCGGTAATGGGTTTGTTCGCTGGCTGAAAGCCGCTGCTCCAGCGCCAGACGTTTGGCCTGCTCAGCTTGTTGCTGCGCTGCAGCTGCCAGTGTTTGTTGATTGAGGCGTTCTGCCTGCAGGTGGGCTTGTTCCTCCATCTGCCGGCCATAGCGCCAGTCCTGCACTTGCCAGGCAATTGCAGCGGAACCGCCAGCCAGGGTGGCCAGCAGCACCCCCTTGGCCAGCAACCGGTATGGCGCCGGGATCAGTTCACCGAGGCGCATAGCACCGCCCTCGCCCGCTCCCATAGCTGCAGACGATCTGCCAAGCCGTTCAGCCCGCCGTTGATTTTGCGGGTGATCGCCTCGAATTCGTTTCGATCTGCCAGGGCATTCAGTTCACGCACCCACCAGAACCACGCCGCCGACTCGGCGGCCCATTGCGGCAGCTCAAGCAACTCCGGGGTGCGCAGCAATCGCTCATCGCCGAACAGCGCCAGGCTGCAACGCAGGTAATTGTTGCGGCCGGTCACCTGGATCAGGCCGCGACCGCGATAGCGCTGACCATCACCGTCTACCTCCGGCGTATTGCCCAACTTCGCCGCGAAACTGCCGGTGTCGTACTTGCTCAGGTACTGATCGCCGCCCAGTTCGCGGACGTACTGCAGTTGGCCGGACTCATGTCCGACCTGAGCCAGGAACGCGGCCTGCCGCTGCGGCGTGTTGATCTGCCGATGTGCCATGGCGGTGTTTAGGGCGGATACAAAAACGCCCGCTTGGCGGCGGGCGTTGGGCATGATGCGTTGTAGCTGTTGTTCTGTCAGTGACATGGGTATCTCCTGGGGTTGTGGGGATGCGGCACTACTGCTAGAGCTGAACAACCTTCAGATCCTTCACCGCCTTTTTCTTCTTGCCTTTGGCTTTCGCCTTGCCCTTTTTGCCACCGTTGCACTCGACCGTTGCGCTCCAGCCGCTTTGGGTGAACACCTGTTCCACCGAATCGACCAGGTACTCGCCGTCGAGCCTGACCTTGAAACCTTGGGCATTGATCGATCGTTCGGCGAACAGGTCGGTGCGACCGTCCATCTCCAGCCGGACACCGGCCGTGGAGCGGTTGAACGCGGTGAGGCGCGCTTGGGCCGCCGCCTCGGCAGCGGACTTGTTCGGGTAGATGTGGCGGTCGGTATGTACCGGCGGCAAGCCATCCGGTGACTCGTCGTTGTCCAAGGTGACCACGGCGAGCTTGCCGGTCTTCTTGTCCTGATGCTTGGCCGAGACCGCCTTGTGCGTGTTGCGGTCGCCGAGCCGGAACTGAAAGCGGCCGACGTCACGGCGCTGGATCGTCACCACGCCGAACACCTTGCCCGAAGCGCTCTGCCCGCCTTGGCGCGGCATCACCAGCAGCTTGCCGTCGGCCACCTTGGCCGTGCAGTCGTACTGCTTGGCCAGGCGGGTGATGAAGTTAAAGTCCGACTCGTTGAGTTGATCGGCGCGTGGCACCTTGGTCTGTACTGGACACACGGGTTGCCAACCGTTGCAGGCGGCGACATCGGCGACGATCCGCGACAGCGGCACGTTTTCCCAACTGCCACTGCGGGTGGTCTTGCCGCTGCCGCGCATATCGCTGGCCTTGCCGGTGATCACCAGCGTTTCCGGCGGGCCGGAGAACTCTATTTCATCGACAACGTAACGTCCGATGCGGGTCAGCGACGTTTCGGCGTAGCCCAAGAAGATCTCGATATTGGCCCCACGAACGGGCAACACGACGGCGCCGTCACGGTCATCGATGCGCAGCTCGAACTCGTCGGACTCCATGCCGGGCTTGTCGGTGGTTTTCAATTGCAGCAGCCGATCATTGATCAGGGCCGTGATGTCAGCGCCGTCGGCCACGACGCGAAAGGCTGGGGTCATTTATTCTGTCCAAAAGAAAGCCCGCACACGGCGGGCAAAAAAAAACTCTTCACGGATTACCGGAGCCAAAAAAAGCCCTAGCATTTGAGGCTAGGGCATTCTTGCCCGGCGTCGGGCTGTTTACTTCTGGTCGACTACATCACGCCGGCTGGAAAAAGCCGGTTCCACTGCCTGAGAACTGCCCAGTAATGTTCCCGGCATATTGCGATGGATGGACCAGTGCGGCCAGCAGGCGCTGCCCTTCAAACAGGTACAGAGTGAGCGAACCTGGACTAATCGACAATTGCAGCGACAACGGGACGCCGATGAGGTTCTCAGCATCAGGCACGGTGCCCTGTAGGTAGAGACTGGAAATGTTGATATTGGTACCCGTACCTGTCGCCTGGCCGACGAACCGCACTTGGGCTCCTTGCTGAGGAGCATTTGGTCCGATATCGGCGGGTGACGCACTAATCTGGATGGTTTCGGTCTGAGGATAGCAACCACAACCGCAACCTTCGAACGAGAAGTAGCCGCAAATGTACTGCTGGCATCCGCATCCACACAACGATTGCGGGTGCATCTTCTGATGGAGGACCTCTTCTAGCGCCGGCTTCGCACTGGCAACCTCTTGCTGACGCTTGATTTGTGCGTCAAAGGCAGCTTGCGATTGCTTTTTGAGCGCATCGACTTGATCAGGTTTTATATCTTGAAAAGACGTCATAATCTAAATCCTTTTATTTTTTTCGAAAAGACCTGGAGACAGCCTCACTCGAACAGCGCACCTTCCAGGAGCACGCCACAAACCCTTCGGCTCGCGGTCATCCCTTAAAGCACAATCTGATAACGCTCGCAACTGCTATTTTGCGACACGCATGCCCTGGAAAACATGTAAGGCTCTATGTCGGTGCAAGGATCGCGGGCCGGTGGTTGCTTGAAGATCAAGAACGACTTTCCCGGCAATCCGTGAAGAACCAAAAAAATGTCATCAGCGCGACGCATGGGCGTGAGCATCACCCCCACAACATCACCACCTCATCGGTGCGGGCCGGCAGATCCGGCAACACAGTTACAATACCGGCCCGGTACGGTTGCGGCTCATCGGCCAGGCCCTGATTGGCATCCAGCACCGCCTCGACGGTGCCACTCAAATGCCCGTAAGCGTGATAACAAAGTGTGTCGAGCAGATCCCCGTCAGACGTTCTGCAGGTCGTCGCCATAGTGCACAAACTCCAAGGTGAACGCCTGTTTGCGCGGGATTCCACCCTGCAACAGTGCGCTCTGTTCTTCGACGTTCTTCAGGCACCAGGTACCCAACACGTCGCCATAACCGGTGGTCAAAGTCAGGGGTTTCAACTGGGCACCGAGGCTGCGCAGGGTGTTCAGCTGCTTGATGCCGCCCTTGAAGCCCAAAAATGGGGACAGAATTATTTTCTCGTCCTATCTCGCTGAATCCCTCCCGCCACCCTTGAACTACCGCAGCAAGACTGGCCTGAGCCCCACAAGCCCAATCCTGATAAACTCCTCCACCTCCCAGCCTCACCCATTCCAGAAACGCCAATGCCTCCAATCACCGCCACACCCGCCCCGCTCTCCCGCCGCTTCTCCGTCGCCCCGATGATGGATTGGACCGACCGCCACTGCCGTTTCTTCCTGCGCCTGCTCTCCAAGCACGCACTGCTCTACACCGAAATGGTCACCACCGGCGCGCTCCTCAACGGCGATCACGAGCGCTTCCTGCGTCACAACGAAGCCGAGCACCCGCTCGCCCTGCAACTCGGTGGCAGTGTTCCGCTGGACCTGGCCGCCTGCGCCCGCATGGCCCAGGAGCACGGTTACGACGAGGTAAACCTGAACGTCGGCTGCCCGAGTGATCGGGTGCAGAACAATATGATCGGGGCGTGCCTGATGGGGCATCCGCAGTTGGTGGCCGATTGTGTGAAGGCGATGCGTGATGCGGTGTCGATTCCAGTGACGGTGAAGCATCGGATCGGGATTAATGGTCGGGACAGTTACGAGGAGCTGTGTGATTTCATTGGCACGGTTCGGGATGCCGGGTGCACGAGTTTTACCGTGCATGCGCGGATTGCGATTCTGGAGGGGTTGTCGCCGAAGGAGAACCGCGACATTCCGCCTCTGCGTTATGACGTAGCGGCGCGGTTGAAGGCGGATTTTCCGGAGCTGGAGATTATTCTCAACGGCGGGATCAAGACGCTGGAGGCCTGTCACGAGCATTTGCAGACGTTCGACGGTGTGATGCTGGGCCGTGAGGCGTATCACAATCCTTATGTGATGGCTGAGGTGGATCAGCAGCTGTTCGGCAGCACGGCGCCGGTGATCAGCCGGGCTGAGGCGCTGGCGCAGTTGCGGCCTTATATTGCCGAGCATCTGCTGGCGGGTGGCGCGATGCATCACATCACTCGGCATGTACTGGGGCTGGGCACCGGGTTTCCTGGGGCGCGCAAGTTTCGGCAGTTGTTGTCGGTGGATATTCACAAGGCTAAAGAGCCGTTGGCGTTGCTGGATCAGGCGGCAGAGTTGTTGGAGGGACGTTAATCCCTCGTCACTCGCTTGTAGGTTTCGCGCGCCGGTGTCCGCGCTCTGTCTCGTTAGAAAATGGCCGCTTTGAAATGGCGGCCGTCACTTGTTCGGCCCGAGCGCTCAAAGGTCTAATTCGCAAGCTGGTCAAATCGGTAAGCATTGAGGACATGACCCAGGCCTGCTCAGCACGCTAACCGTCACCTCCATTGAACCTGCTCCCCATTTCAGCATCGTATTTACCGAGACCACGCCCCGCCTTTCAAACATCCGTTTTCAGGATGTTGCCACTGGGGCCTTCGATACGCACATGCACCCTTGAGTGGCTGTCAGCGCTCGGGTAATGTCATTAGACCCATAGGACAGAGCACGCCCATGACTTCCAAGCTGGAACAACTCAAACAAATGACCACCGTGGTTGCCGACACTGGCGACTTCGAAGCAATCGCTCGCGTTAAACCCGTGGACGCCACCACCAACCCTTCCCTGCTGCTCAAAGCGGCGGCCATTCCCGGTTATGCCGAGTTGCTGAACGCTTGCGTCAGCGACTGCAAGGGCGATGTGGGCCTGGCCAGTGACCGTTTTGGTGTGGCGGTGGGGCAAGAGATTCTGAAGGTGATTCCTGGCCGTATTTCCACTGAAGTGGATGCGCGCCTGTCGTTCGACACTGACGCCGTATTGAAGCGTGCGCACCGTCTGATCGACTTGTACGAAAAGGCCGGCGTTGGCCGTGACCGTGTGCTGATCAAGATCGCTTCGACCTGGGAAGGCATCCGCGCTGCCGAGAAGCTGGAAAAGGAAGGCATTCAGACCAACCTGACCTTGCTGTTCTCTTTCGCTCAGGCGGCGGCATGTGCTGACGCTGGGGTTTTCCTGATTTCGCCGTTCGTGGGCCGTATCTACGACTGGTACAAGAAAGCCACCGGCAACGACTACACCGGCGCAGATGATCCGGGCGTGCAGTCGGTGACGCGCATCTACAACTACTACAAGGCCAATGACTACAAAACCGTAGTGATGGGTGCCAGCTTCCGTAATCTGAATCAGATCGAGCAGTTGGCCGGTTGTGATCGGTTGACCATCAGCCCTGATCTGCTGGAGAAACTGGCGGCGGATACCGGCAAGCTGGAGCGCAAATTGGTGCCGGGGCATGCGGGTGAAGCGCGTCTGAGCTTGAATGAAGCGCAGTTCCGTTGGTTGTCCAACGAGGATGCGATGGCGACCGAGAAGCTGGCTGAGGGCATTCGTCAGTTTGCTCGGGACCAGGAGAAGCTTGAGGCGTTGTTGCAGGCCAAGCTGTGATTTGAGTTAGCTGGATGCAAAAAGGGCGAACCATGGGTTCGCCCTTTTTTTGCGTTGAATTCGGGTAATGGGCTTAGCACTGGAAGATGTGGTGATTGTTAGGGCGCCTTCGCGGGCAAGCCCGCTCCCACAGGGAATTAATCAGTGACGCTCCAGCGCGTTCACCAGGTCATGAAACGCCTCACGGTTGGAGTCGTTCAGGCCCATGAGGATTTTGTGTGCTTCGAGGACTTTGATCCGCACCACTTCTTCGGACTGGTCCTGGTCTGGCAGGTCGGTCAGGCATTCAGGGCATGGGATCGGGCGGTCAACGATGTTGAACACTTGCTCGAAGCCCATGGACTGCAGCAGACGGGTGATGTCTTCGTGGGTGGTGACGACAGTCGGCAACAGGCCGACTTTTTGCCGCGACAGGATCGACAGCTTGGCCAGCAGGCCCAGGGTGGTGCTGTCGATGCTGCGGGTTTCGGTCAGGTCGATCACGATGGCGTTGAAGTTCAACGCAGTGAAGATCCGCTCAATAGTCGCATCCAACGCCGAACACAGGGTCAGGCGAACTTCACCGACGAACTTCAGGACGAAGGTGCCGTCCTGCTCGGCGAACTGGATTCTACCGGTACTCATTAAAGATTCCTGCTCAACACCAACAGGGCGATATCATCCGGCATCTCCCCTAGCGTGGCCAATCCAAAAACCTGGCGCAGACCATCCAGGCTGCCGCCCGCCGCTTTGACCCGTTGAGGCAAAGCAGCTTCTTTATCTTTGAGTGTGGGTTCTGGCAAAAGGTCCAGAATGCCATCAGACATCAGCGTCAGGCTGAATACCGGCGGCAGCTCCAGTACGTGGTCTTCGTAGGTGGCTTCATTGAAGAGGCCCACCGGCAGACCACGCCCTTCCAGGTAACGAACACTGTCTGGCGTGTACAACACGGGCAACGGCAGATGACCGCCGATGCTATAGGTCAACAAACCTGTCTCCTCGTCGATGACTCCACCGACCATTGTGACGTGTTTACCCAGCTTACAACTGATCAGGCCCCGGTTGATATGACCAAGGACTTCTGAAGGCTTGAATTCCGGCAATGTGCCGTTGCGCTTGGATTCGAACAGCAAGCGCGTGGTCATGAACTTCAGCAGCACGGTGACGAAGGCTGAAGAGGCGCCATGACCGGAAACGTCCGCCAGGTAGAACGCTACCCGACGCTCATCGACCCGAAAGTAGTCGACGAAATCGCCCGACAGGTACAGCGACGGGATGATCTGGTGCGCAAACTGGAACTCGTCGATGGTCCAGGGGCTCACCGGCAGCATGTTCATCTGCACCTGGCGACCGGCGTTCTGGTCTTCCTGGAGCAAGTTCAGGCTGGCTTCGAGCTCGCGGTTAGCCTTTTCCAGCTTCTCGCGGTAGCGCTGGTTTTCCAGCAGCAGACGCGCACGATCCAGGGCACGGCGCACGGAGTGCTCGAGTACGGCGAGATCTTCGAGAGGCTTGATCAGGTAGTCCGCTGCGCCCAGGCGCAGGGCCTCGACGGCGTCGTTCATCACACCGGCGCCCGAAACCACGATTACCGGGGTTTGCGGCGACAGTTCGGTGACCTGGCGTATGAGTTCGAGTCCGCCCATCTGCGGCATGCGCAGATCGCAGATGACCAAGTCGGGCTTGTCTTGCTCGAATACCTGAAGACCCTGCTGGCCATTGCTGGCCTGCAGGACACTGAAACCACTGTCTTCCAAGTAGGCCGCGAGGCTCGCACGCACTACTTCGTCATCATCGATTATCAGCAGCGTGGCACTGGTTTTTGGCATGTGGGCAAACGGCGCCAGAATTAGGTTGGCGTAGCAGGCTGGGCATTTGGCCCTGCACACACTACTGGATTCGCTTTCTAGCCTCTCTGCTGCACCGTTTTCGAGCGTTTGCCCTACTCACTGTTCCACCAGAGGTGCCCTTCTAAGGCGCAGACGGTACTCCCATCCGCGAGGCGTTTCAAGCTCACGCCGATGGTCGCTTGACGTCTTTACTTGTCAAATCACCGAGAGTTATAAGAACAGGCAAAACCGTAACCCAAAGGAAGGATCGAGCCCATGAGCCAAACCGATCGGGACTACAGCGAAAAGCGCGATTTCATCCGCATGCGGGTTGATGCCGATGTGTCGCTGATTCATGAAGGCGACGAGGTGCAAGCCGTCTGCATCGACCTTTCCAGCAGTGGCATGCAGCTGGAGGCGCCCCGCTCATTCAAGGTCGGTGACCGGCTCAGCGTGCGGATCGATTCCGATCACGCAGCCCTCAAAGGCCTTGAGGCCGACACCGAGGTGGTGTGGGTGAAAGCACAGGACGATGGCGGCCAGAAACTCGGGCTTACAATCCTGAAGATGAAATAGCCCTGACTTAACCCGCAAGCCAAACGAAAGAAGGCGGCCAAATGGCCGCCTTCTTCGTTTTACCGGTCGAGATTAAAAATCGTCTTCGACCTTACCGTCCTTGACTTTGAATTCGCGGTTTTGCAGGTATGCATTGCGAATAAAGGTGTATTTGTCGCCAGTGATCAGTTTCTCGGCCGACAACAGGCTGGCGCGAGTGTCGACGATGTTCAGGCCGTAAATCGAGTTACGCACCGGTATATCGTTGATGTAAGGGTACGGACCGGTATAGCCGTCGACGTACTTGGAAGGCGCATCACGCAAGGTGCTTGGGCCCAGCAGCGGCAGCATCACGTACGGGCCGCTGCCCACGCCCCAATAACCGAGGGTCTGGCCGAAGTCTTCGTCGTTGCGGTGCAGGCCCATTTTGGTGCCCACGTCAAAGAAGCCCAGCAGGCCGAAGGTGGTGTTGAAGATCAAACGCGCGGTGTCGACGCCAGCCGCAGCGGGCTTGGCCTGCAACACGTCGTTGGCGAGGTTGGTCACATCGCCGACGTTGCGGAACATGTTGTGGATGCCGTCTTCCAGGAACTGCGGTGTGACGAACTGGTAGCCCTGAGCCAACGGCTTCAGTGCGTAGGTGTCGACAAAGTCGTTGAATTTGTAGATCGGGCGGTTGATGCTTTCCCAAGGGTCTTCTTCCGTGGCAGCCTGGGCCGCGAACGGAACCAGCAACACGCTGGCACACATACAAAGCTGAGCGAGTCGATTGCTCCAGCGCATAAGAAACTCCTTGGATTGTACTGACGCGGGCGCTTGGCCCAGGCGCAAAGACCGCTAGTATATGACGGAAAACCCGGTTTAGGCAGCATCGTGCACGATGGTCTACGAACGACGCCCTCCTGACGGCGAGCGATTCACATCCGTGTCACTCGATTGTCATCGTCCATGAATAGCCTTGTCGCTATTTCAGGGACGTTTCCATGCCGCACGCCGAAGTCTTGCCCCTTGCCGCACCAAATCTGACCGCCGTGCTGTTCGGCCTCAGTGGTTGCCTGGTGGATTTCGGCGCGCGCACGCGTCAGCACGGTACCGTTTCTGCCGAGCACGCCGAGGTCACGCCCGGTGCCCTGGAGAGCCTGTCCAGCTTGCAGCGACAACGGATTCCCTGCGCCTGGATTGATGAACTCCCCCCTGCCCTCAGCCATTCCCTGGCCGTCGCACTTCCGGCCTGGATCAAATCATTGCAACACTCTGAAACAATCAATCCATGGCCGGCCCCGAATGCCTGCTGGCAAGCCTTGATGGCGCTGAATGTCGAGTGCCTGGACGGTTGCGTGCTGGTCAGCGGCGAGCCGCGACTGCTGCAATCGGGCCTGAACGCCGGGCTGTGGACCATCGGCCTGGCGTCGTGCGGCTCGCTATGCGGGCTCGCGCCGAACGAATGGCAAGCCTTGAGCCAGAAGGAACGGGAACACTTGCGCGGCAAGGCGACGGTGCAGTTGTTCGGCCTGGGCGTGCATTCGGTGATCGATCATCTGGGCGAACTCGACACCTGCCTGGCCGATATCAGCCTGCGCCGGCTCAAGGGCGAAAAGCCCTGACTGAGATCATGCAGGTTACGCGCGAGTGGATTAATCTAAAGGTCAGCCATAGACCTTTGGCGTGCTGCTGCGGTCTATGCCAGTGCCTATCGATAAAAGGAAGAACGCCATGCCCGCCCGCGAACTGCAAGAACAGCTCAACAAACTGCGCGAGCAATTGGAACAGAATCCTCCACTGACCGAAGCCGAGCGCGAAGACCTGCACGCGCTGATGCAACAGATCGAATTGGAGCTTGAGCTGGAAACCAAAACCCAGGACACCAACCTCGCCGACAATGTGAACCTCGCCGTCGAGCGCTTCGAACTCGAACATCCCACGCTGGCCGGCACCTTGCGCAACATTGTGCAGGCCTTGGGCAACATGGGGATCTGAACCCTTCAGATGCAAAAAAGCCCCGCTATTGATAGCGGGGCTTTTTGATTTCCAGTGCTTCGTCCTGAATAAGGTTTACACCTTCTGGCTTCTTATCAGGAAGGTGCAATGGATACGGGCACAAAACGCAGT
>NZ_JBGLZF010000041.1:0-47567 GCF_047304405.1 Pseudomonas sp. Pseusp11 | reverse complement strand
GCTTGCTCCCTCGCCACAGGTTCAGTGTTTCACTGTCAGCTTCTAGCGTTCTCTGAGGTAATGATCTGCAACGGAATATGCACCCGATGCCGGAGCGGATCGAAGTCCGGCGTGGTCTGCAACTCGACCAGCAAGTCGACCAGCGCGGCCGCCAGCAATCGCGGCTGTGAGTCGATGACCAGGTCGATCAACCCTTGATCCAGGGCTTGTCGCGACAGCTCGGTCGACTCCTGCAAAATGCAGCACAGCGACGGCCGCTTCGGCAGCTGCGACAGGGCGCTGATAATGCCGTCGCCGCCACCGCCGACCACGCACAGCCCTCGCAAGTCAGCATGGCGCGCGAGGAGTTCCAGCGTCGCCTCTTCGGTGACGTCGCAGTTGTCCAGGTTGATCACCGCTTCGAGTAGCCGCAACCCCGGTGCGCGCTCCGCCAGGTAACTGCGCAGCCCCTCGACCCGAGCCTGATGACCAAGAAAACGATGGCCGCCGAGCAATACGCCGACGCTGCCTTTGCGTGCACCGCAGGTGTGAGCCAGCAGCCAACCCATGGTGCGCCCGACCTCATGATTATCCTGACCGATGTAAGGTTCTTCTGCCGCCTCGTGGATGTCGGACAGCAGGGCGATCACCGGCACGCCCGCCGCTCTGATCTGCGCGATGGCGGCATTGATCTGCGGGTGAGCGAAGCTGACCACCGCCAGGCCATCACACTGCACGGCCAGTTGTTCGATCTGGGCAATGATCGCGCTGGGTGTGCGATCGAAGACGTATTCGAACTGGCAGCTCAGATTGGCGCCGGCCTGACGCTGCGCTGCCTCGGTGATGGCGGTGGCAACGTTGGCATAGAACGCCTGGGCGGTACCGAGCAACAGGATGCCGAATCGATAGCTGGGACGACGTTCGCGAATGCGCTGGCCGATCAGCCGGGCGGCGAAATAACCGACGGCTTCGGCGGCCTGGAACACCTGCTCGGCGGTGGCCGGGTTGACCGGAGCCCGGGCATTGAGCACCCGGTCCACGGTGGCGACACTCAAGCGAGCGTGCTCGGCAACGGTGGCGATGGTGGGGCGTTTTTTGTTGTTCATGGTGGGCCCTTGAGTCGCTTTGATAGAAAACTATCAAGCTGCAATGGGCCTGGATGATAGCTTGATAGGGAATGTATTCAAGGGATTGAGGGTGGTTTGTGCGCTCTCTATATTTTCTCCAGCGATGCCATCCCGCATCGAAAGCAAGTGCTTAAAACCATCAAGCTTGCGGAGAACAATAAAATGCCCGAACACAACGCAGCCTTTGAAAAAACCGATAATCCCGTGCCAAGGGATTATCGATTGACCGGTCCCGAAGCCGCCCGAGCGGCGCAAAAAGGTTTGGTATCGGCAACGTGGTACCAATCGCCCATCTCCCGCAAACGCATGAAAGAATTGATGCAGCGTCGCGATGGCCCGGCCCTGCGTGATACCGCCATCTGGCTGTCCGCGATGGTCATCACCGGCTTCGGTGGCTACTGGTTCTGGGGCTCCTGGGCCTGCGTTCCGTTCTTCTTCGTCTATGGGCTGCTCTACGGCACGGCGTCCAATGCCCGTTGGCACGAAACGGGTCACGGTACGGCGTTCAAGACCCGCTGGATGAATGATGCGGTCTATCAGTTGTCGAGCTTCATGTTCATGTTCGAACCCCAGGTCTGGCGCTGGAGTCATGCGCGGCATCACACCGACACCATCATCGTTGGTCGCGATCCGGAAATCGTCGAGCCGCGTCCACCGAGTCTGATCATGATGGTGCTGAGTCTGTTCAGAATGCCTTACGCGTTGAAGACGATGGGGTCAGTTTGCCGGCATGCGGTAGGGCGCATGGGTGAAGAAGAGCAGACCTTCATCCCCGAATCCGAATGGCCCAAAGTGGCGCGAGACGCACGCGTCTGGCTGGTCATCTATGGGCTTACCGTGGGCACGGCGCTTTTTCTGCAGAGCTGGTTGCCGCTGATGTTTATCGGTCTGCCGACCCTCTATGGCGGTTGGTTGTCCTACCTGTTCGGCCTTTCGCAGCATGTCGGCCTGGCGGAAGACGTACTCGATCACCGCAGCAACTGCCGCACGATCTACATGAACCGACTGCTGCGTTTCCTGTACCTCGACATGAACTATCACCTGGAACATCACATGTATCCGATGGTGCCTTTTCATGCGCTGGCGCAGCTTCACGAAGAGATCCGCCGCGACTGCCCGCCGCCTTACGGCAGCCTGTCCGAGGCCTTCAAGGAAATCATCCCGACTATCTGGAGGCAGCGCAAAGACCCGAGCCATTTCGTCTGTCGTCCTTTGCCACAACGCGCAGCATCGGCCGCCGCCGTCCAGGCAGAACCTGAAGTAACGCCGGCCTGACACCTTCCTGCCTGTACCACTACCAGAGAAAATGCCATGACCGATCAATGGATCGATGTATGTGCCGTGGGCGATATCAACGAAGAAGACGTCATTCGTTTCGATCATGGCCCGCACACCTATGCCGTCTACCGCTCCGCCGACAGCGAGTTTTTCGCCACGGCGGGCCTGTGCACCCACGAGTCCATTCACCTCGCCGATGGCCTGGTGATGGAGCACGTCATCGAGTGCCCCAAGCACAACGGGCGTTTCGACTACCGCTCCGGCAAAGCCCTCGGCGCACCGGTGTGCGTCAACCTCAAGACCTATGAAGTCCGGGTCGAGGCGGGGCGTGTGTTGCTCGCCATCACGGTTTAACTGCACGGAGTCTGTGCCATGAGTCCTGCCAATGCTCCACTGGTCATTGTTGGCGCCGGGCATGCCGGTGGCCGCGCGGCCCTGACCCTGCGCGACGAAGGTTATAGCGGTCGCCTGATCCTGATAGGTGACGAGTTTCACCCGCCCTATGAACGTCCGCCGCTGTCCAAAGGGTTGCTGCAGGGCACGGTCGATCTGGCGGGCTACAGCCTGTGCGATAGCGCTCGGCTCGCTGAACTGGACATCGAACACCTGGCCGGCAACCCGGTAAAAGGCCTGGACCCGCACCAGCATCGTCTGCAATTGGCCGACGGCAGCTGGTTGCATTACGCCCGATTGTTGCTGGCGACGGGAGGGTGCTCGCGCAGGCTTGCTTGTGTGCCCGAGCATCTGCGCAATGTGCTTTATCTGCGTAGCCATGACGAGGCGCTGACACTGCGCAATTCGTTGCGGCCCGACACCCGACTGGTGATCATCGGCGGCGGCTTCATCGGCCTCGAAGTCGCAGCCACCGCCCGAGCCTTGGGTTGTACGGTGACCTTGCTCGAAGCCGGGCCGCGTCTGGCGGGGCGGGTGTTGCCGGAACGGTTGTCCAGCGTTCTGTTGGAACTGCATCGCAGCCAGGGTGTGGATGTCCGACTCAACGTGGCGATCGAGGCGGTGCAGGGCACTACTCATGTTGAATCGGTGCAACTGGTCGATGGCCAACTGCTGCCCTGTGACCTGGTGGTGGTGGGCATCGGCATGCAGCCCAACACCGAGTTGGCCATGGCTGCCGGGCTTGAGGTCGGCCAAGGCATTCGCGTCGATGCCCAATTGCGCACCAGCGCGCCGGACATCTTTGCGGCAGGGGATGTCTGTGAATTTCGGCTGCACCCGCAAGGCGGTTTCCAGCGTCAGGAAACCTGGCGCAACGCCGAAACCCAGGGCCGTCACGCCGCCCTGAATCTGTTGGGCGGCGAGTTGCCTTTCGAGGTCGTTCCCGGTTTCTGGTCCGATCAATACGACTGGGGATTGCAGACCGTAGGCGTGATTGCAAACACGGAACCCACGGTAAGCCGGACAACCCCGGGCGACGGTTTCCTGCTGTTCTACCTCGATGCCGAGCAGCGTTTGCAAGGTGCTTGCGGCTGGGGCCAGGGCAATAGCGTCGCCAAGGACATCAAGCTGTGCGAACGACTGATCGCTTCGCATAACCCCCTCTCGGTAGAGGCTCTGGCCGACGCCGAAGTATCGCTCAAACAACTGCTGAGGAACTGACATGCGTGAATTCCTGGTCTTCCAGTCCCTTTGGGCCATGCAAGATCACCATGGCCAATGCGAACTTGCGTTGGAAGCGCAACTGGAGAAAATCGCCGCCGCCGGTTTCGACGGAATCACCGACCATTTCTGGGTGGCGAACCATGCCGCACGCCTGCATGCAGCCGCCAAGGCGCAGGGCCTGCAAATCGAAGGACAGGTGTTCCCCCGCACCGTGGATGATCTGGCGGCAGCGATCGACGTCGCGTCCCGCTACGGCTGCCACCATCTCACGCTGCAAGCCGACGTCCGGCCACGCACGCTGGCGCAAGCCATCCAGTTGATCGAGGGGTGGCAGCGACTGGCAGAGCAGGTGGACTTTCCGATCCTGCTGGAAACCCACCGTTATCGCCTCACCAGTGATCTGCTGTTCACCCTCGACATTCTCGCGCAAATGCCCGATCTCAAACTGTTGGCCGACTTGTCCCACTATGTCGTGGGTCGCGAACTGCCGGAGCCGGCCGCGGCTGAAGACGACGAACAGATCCAGACCATTCTGCGCAATAGTTGGGGGGTTCACGGCCGTGTCGCCAACAGCGAACAGGTCCAGGTGCCTTTGAGTTTCGCCCAGCATCGACCCTGGCTGGAGCGCTTCCTGGGCTGGTGGCGCTATGGGATCGAGAACTGGCTAGCCCGACCGGACACGCCCACCAGCCTGTCCTTCACCTGTGAACTCGGCCCGCCACCCTATGCCATCACGGGGGCCGACGGACGCGACATCACCGACCGCTGGGCCGAGGCGTTGATGCTTAAGGAATTGATACGCGAGGTCTGGAATGACTGCCAGGAACGGTCTTGCGCATCTTGACTTACAGCCTTATCCGGCCTCGATCAAAGACAAGCAGGCAGTCTGATTCCGGCCTGAGCGTTTCGCCAGGTACAGTGCCGAGTCCGCCTGTGTCAGCAGGTGCATATATTCGGCAGTCTCCGGTACGCAGGCATAAACCCCCAAGCTGACGGTCACCCGCTTGGCCAGGTTGCCGTCGTGTGCGATGGCAAGGTTCATCACCGCGATCCTGATGTCTTCGGCAATGGAGTAGGCACCTTCGGCATCTGTATCAGGTAGCAATACTGCAAACTCTTCGCCACCGTACCGCGCGGCTAAATCGGATGGCCTGTGAATGCATTGCGCGATTGCCTGCGCAACGGAAGCGATGCAATGGTCGCCGGCAATATGCCCGTATTGATCGTTGAAGCTTTTGAAATAATCAATGTCGAGCATTATCAAACTGATCGGAGATTGATGTCTTGCCGCGCGAAGCCATTCCTGTTGCAAGCTGTTTTCGAGGTGGCGTCGGTTTGCAAGTCCGGTGAGGGCATCTTGCAATACCAGTTTTTCAAGGGCTGCCCGGGTCTGCTTCAAATGATTTTCTACCGAGACGCCGTAACGTATTTTCTTGATGAGCAAGAGGCCGACAAGAAGGTTTACCAGCAGCACTGCACCGATCATCAATGCCATCTTGATTGTTCCGGTTTTCCACTCGGCAAAAATGGCTTCCCGTGAATTGGCGGCAGCGACGACCAGCGGATATTTTTGAAGCAGCCTGTAGCCGAAGAGTCGATCAACGCCGTCGATAATCGATTTGATCATGACGGTATCAGCTGGAGACTTGGGTAGATAGATGGAAAATATTTCCCCTTTGGCTATCGATGCACCGATAAATTCTTCAGCAAAAGGTCGCCTGGCGATTATCGTTCCGTCGGGAAGGGCCAGGAAAATGGCGCCTTTGCGGTCAATGGAGAACGTTGAGAAGAACTTATCAAAGTAGGCCATTTTGATCGTGGCCAGCGCGACCCCCTTAAAATGGCCTTCGCTATCGTTGACTCGTCGGGAGAACGGAATGATCCATTCGCCGGTCGTGCGGCTGCGTATGGCCCGGCCGATTCTAGGCGACAGGGTTACGTTGTTTTTGTGAAAGATGAAGTAGTCACGATCGGCATTATTGGGGGCTTCAGGTTTCGAATCGAACGAAGTCAGGACCCAGTTGCCGTTTTCATCATAGTAAAAAAGGCCGTGCAACTGCTCGGTGGTAAAGACTCTGCGCTTAAGCAGTTTTTGCGTTTTATCGAGCTGTTGGGCACTTGGGTTGTCTTTTATTCTGTCGATCAGTTCATCCAGGATCAGGTTGGCTTCATCAAACGTGTCAGTCGCTTGTTGGGCCATCGACCACGTCAAATTGCCTGACACCAGTTTTGCTTGCGAGAGTTCATAGGCTTTACTTTGGGCGGCTTGAAGCCAGTAAATACTCAGTATCGAGAGGGTGACTAAAGCCATGAACACGACGGAGATCGCTGTTGCCGGCAGTCTTCTCGGCTGCAAAGGGGAGTGGCGGGTATTGTCTTCGGAGCGGTTTTCCACAAAACCCCCTGGGATGAATTTCGACTACATTATCTGCTGATCTCCATCAGTGCCAACAGTTCATGTCATTCTCGAACTTGGGGCAATTCAAGATCCATATGGGTTTTCGCGTTTTGTTTCAAACGACTAGATCAGCGTTTTCAGGTCGATATTATCGGCCATCGCCTTGTTGCCGGTATCGCCGGGATGCAAGTGGTCGCCGGAGTCGATAGTCGGCAGTAAGCGACTTGGGTGTTCAGGGTCGCGGGTCATTAGATCGAAGTCGATCACGGCATCGAATGCGTGGCTGCTACGTATCCAGTCATTAATGGCCTGGCGCAGTTGTTCTTTCTCGGCGCTGTGATAGTTCTTCACGATCGTTCCATCCAGGGCGCCTTCGACCGGCATCAGGGTTGTTCCAATGATGCGAATGTTGTTCAGGCGCGCTTGATCGATCAGTTGCCGATAGCCCGCAATCAACTGTTCCTTGGCTGGCAGGCGTTCGTTCGGAGCGAAGGAGGAGCCCGGCCAACTGATGTCATTGATGCCGAGCATCACAATCACCGTTTTTACTCCGGGCTTGCCCAGCACATCGCGCTTGAAACGCGCCAGTGCACTGACACCCATGCCATCTTCGAGCAGACGAGCCCCGGATATCCCAGCGTTGAGCACCGCGAGCTTCTGCGTGGCCAAGCGTTGAGCGAGGAAGTCCGGCCAGCGTCGATTGCTGTCCAGGGTCGAGCCATTGCCATCGGTAATCGAGTCGCCGAGCACCACCAGGGCATGGGTGTCGAGCGGTGCATCCACCAGGATGTCGCTGAGAAACAGCCGCGCCTCCACCTGCTCGCTACCTTCCAGTCGCTGAGCGTCGACATGTTTGCCAGGGGTGATAAATGCGGTTTGTTTGCCATCCCAGTGGAAGGTCGTCAACGGCATGTGCTGCGGCAGATAAAGAGAGATCGCAAGCTCACTGAGCGCCGGCACTGCCAGATCTATCGGATCACTGATCCGCGTTTCACCCGCGGCGAGGGCGACCTGTTCCTGATCGTTGAACTTCAGGCTGTGCCCGGAGCCTGCGCGAATCTGATCGACGCCCTCAACGAAGGCGATACGCGCGGCACCGATGACCAGCGGTTGCTTGCCATATTCGTTGGAAACCACCACCCGCACCCGGCTTCCGCCGCTGCTGATGCGCACCCTCTGGTGAAGGGTGCTATCGGTCAGCGCTTCCGGAATTCGCGTGGGCAGTGGCAGTTCGTTGCCCCAGGTGGGTTGAGGGCTGGCCATCCAGGTGGTGACCCAGTTTTCCGCCGCCATGACAGGGCTTGCGGCAAGCAGGGCAGTCAAGGCAAGAGGCAACGGTATTCTCGAGTGAAAGGCATTCATCCAGGTGTCTCCTTGGGGGTAATGGATCAAGAAGGCCAGATTGGTCTATTCAAAGTACGTGTGGTAGAAGGGGAAACTGCATGCAACCCATTCCAGAATCGAATGCCCATGGACAGTCTTAAAGCGATGCACTGTTTTGTCCGCGCCATTGAACTCGGAAGCCTGTCATCTGTCGCGCGTGAATTGGGCAGCACTCAGCCCACCGTCAGCAAACTGGTTGCTGCCCTGGAAAAGCAATTGGGAGCCCGTCTGCTGATTCGTGGCACCACCGGGTTGACGCCTACCGAACAGGGAAAGCGTTTCTACGAGCGTGCCAAAGGCGTGCTGGAAGAGTACGGCGAGGCCGTTGCGGATGTGCGTGGTCTGACCGAACGCCCTGAAGGTTTTCTGCGCGTCAACGTTCCGGTCAGCCTCGGTGTGTTGCGGTTGAATGCGTTGCTGTTGTCGTTCATGGCGCAGTACCCGGCCATTGAAGTGGAGCTGGTCCTCAATGATCGTTTCGTCGATCTCACTGAGGAAAACGTCGACCTGGCCCTGCGCCTGGGGGGCAGCCTGCCGCCGAACGCCGTCGCCCGACGCATAGCAACTTCACCGCGCTACCTGGTGGCTGCACCGGAGTACCTGCGCAACCATTCCCCATTGAAAAGCCCGGCAGACCTGAGCGAACACAACTTCCTGCGTTTTGCGTGGTTGACCGCGGGCGACCGTCTGGAGCTCAACGGCCCCCATGGTGAGCAGGTCAGTGTCACGACTCAGGGGCGCTATCGAACCAACAGTTCATTGGCCATTCGCGACGGTCTTCTGCAGGGCGCGGGGCTGTGTATCACGCCGGCCTGGCTGGTCAGCGACCTGCTTGAAAACGGGCAGCTGGTACGTGTGCTGACCGACTGGAGTGGCCCACCGAACGACGCTTTTCTGATCTATCCCGAACGCCGCTATCGCCCTCTGCGCACGCGTTTATTGATGCAGTATCTGGCCGAACGGGTAGGGCAGTTGCCTGGTTTCATGCCTTGACGGAGCGCCCTTGATTTGACGGGTATTTGGTTGTGCTATACAACTAAATAAGCGTTCTGTTCGAGGTGCTCCCTGTGACCCATTCCCAATCAGACCTGATTAACCAAGTCCGCTCGGCGTCGCGTCTCATGGTGCGCGAGTTGGGGTTCATGCAAACCACGCTGGCGGCGACGGACTATTCGCCTTCGTTTGTTCACACGATCGTGGAGATTGGGGATCGGGGTTCGCTGACGGCAGGGGAGCTTGTGGAGCTTCTCGGCCTGGAAAAATCCACCGTGAGCCGGATGGTGCGCAAGCTCATTGAGGCCGGCGAGATCGAAGAAATTCCACACGAGGAGGATGCGCGCTCCAAGAAGCTGCGACTCACGGCGCAGGGCAAGAAAACCCTGCGAGCCATCGATTCGTTCGCCAGGCAACAGGTGGACGCCGCCATGGTTTATCTGACGAATGAGCAACAGCAGGCGGTGAGTGAGGGCATCGCCAACTATGCCGGTGCCCTGCAAGCCCATCGACTCGGTACAGCGCCGCAGCCCCCCGCGCAGCTGGATATCGCTCGGGGCTACCGGCCCGGAATCATCGGCCGCATGGTGCAAATGCATGCCGACTACTACGCACGGCATTCGAATTTCGGCCAGCCGTTCGAAAGCCTGGTTGCATCGGACATGGCGGAGTTGATGGGGCGTTTGCACAATCCACGCAACGAAGTCTGGGTGGCTCTGGATGGCGAGCGAATTGTCGGTTCCATCGCGATCGACGGTGAAGGCGAGGGCGGCGAAGCGATTCTGCGCTGTTTCATTCTGGATGACTCGGCGCGAGGTAAGGGCGCAGGCAAACGCTTGCTGGCTGAAGCCATGAAATTCTGTGACGAACAGGGCTTTTGCGCGACGCGGTTGTGGACATTCAAAGGCCTGGATGTGGCTCGCAAACTGTATGAAGACTTTGGCTTCAAGTTGGAACAGGAGCAGGAGGGCCAGCAGTGGGGCGCAACGGTTATCGAACAGTGTTTTGTTCGACCTGGCCCGGTTGCTGGGCCGCTAAATGGAGTTGGCGATACGCATCCACCAATTGATCTTGCGTGAATGCGCGATTTCGCCCGCTGGGATTGGGCAGGACCCAGACCGAGGCATCACCAAAAGTTTTTGACTGAAGCCCCCACGCAATTTCCCGTTGACCGGACAACGCGCTGTACGCAGCTTTGCCGAGAAACGCCACAAAGCGTGGCGCATAGCGTGCGATCTTTTGTTCAAAATCCGCGGCTGCAGCGGTGAACTCATGCACGGACAGCTGATCCGCTCGTGCCGTAGGCCGATCAACCACTGCGGTTAACCCACATTGATACTGCAAGATCGTCCGGTCGTTTTCCGGGCGCACCTCTGTAGGCGTAAAACCGGCGAGATGGAGTGTGCGCCAGAAGCGATTGCCTCGACCCGCAAAATGATGGCCCTGGGCGGCGGCAGTCACGCCCGGATTAATGCCACAAAAAATCACCGTAAGCCGTTCGGTGAGAATGTCTTCGAGTCCTTCACCCACCCTACACCTCACACACCACAAATCACGTTGACCGCATTGCGGGCAAGCTCCGTCAATTCCGTGCGGGATTTGCCCGCCCGCGCCCGTATCGAAATGCTATGCAACAGGGATGACGCGAGTACGGCGAGGGCGGCTGGGTCGACATCGTCTTTCAACTCACCGGCGCTGACTGCCGCGCGCAGACGCGTTTCGAGATCGGCATCGAGCCGGCTGAGCCGGTCCGCAAGAACCTCTCGTATTGCAGAATCCTCGACGGCTTCGGTCGTCGCTGTGCCGATCGCAAAGCAGCCACGCGGTTGCCCCTCGCCCGAGAAGTAGATCGACAACTGCCCCTCATAGAAGCCCATTAGCGCCTGCTCCAAAGTCAGGTCTTTGTCCGTAAGCGCTTCCTGCATGGCAGCGGAGGCAGACTCCCAATACTGTTCGAGCGCCTTGATGTAGAGCGCGTGCTTGTCACCGAATGCCGCATAGAGGCTTGGGCGATTCATGCCGGCCGCAGTGGCGATGCTGTCCAGGGAAGCGCCGGAATATCCGGTGCTCCAAAAAACCCCAAGTGCCTGTTGCAGCGCTGTCTGCGGGTCATATGCGCGGGGGCGGCCTCGGCCTTTGCCCTCTGTAATCTTTTTTTGTGCCATGTCGTACAAAATCCTTGTGTGGGGATGGGCTGCTCTATATTCTTACACCATCGCACAAAATTAAGGAACCAGAAGTTCCTGAACGTCAGGTTTGTTGTAGCTGAGCTCGAACTGGGTGTTGCGGCGACGAAACCGGTGCGGCGGAGCGATCCTCCCTGACCGTGCACGGGTTTGCTTTCTCACAGCAATTTTTGCCATCAGGGCCGCAGGCGATTCTCGCAGGTGCTGGCCCGATTTCCCGGTTAAAGGTGTATTCGATCATGACTAAACAGTTCGACATCCCGGCTACGCAGACCTTCGAGCACGCAAGGCCTGACGCGCCCATCAAAAAACCGTTCAAGCAGAAATTTCGGCCCTTGTTGATTGTCGGTTTGCCGGTGCTCTTCGCAGCGCTGGGCTATGCCCGCTATCAAGCGGGCGAGGCGTTCATTTCGACCGATAACGCCTACGCCCGAGTGGCGAAGGCGTCGATCAACGCGCGTATTTCCGGACAAGTCGTCGAAATCGCTGTCGAGGACAACCAACCGGTTCACAAAGGCCAGATGCTGTTTCGGATCGACCCCAAACCGTTTCAGATCGCAGTTGACCGTGCGCAAGCACAGCTGAGCGTGGCTCGGCTGCGCATCGATGGGCTCAAGGCCGGTTATCGCCAGCAGCAGGCTGAACTGCAATCGGCCAAAGAGTCGGCCGATTTCGATCAGCGCGAGTTCGCCCGCAAGAAAGCGCTGGTCGCTACCGAGTTCGTCTCGCGGGCGATTTACGAGCGCGCCGACACCGACCTTAAAGTTGCCCGGCAACGCATCGCGTCGATCGAACAACAGATCGCCAGCACGGTTGTCGCGTTGAACGGCAATCCAGACATCGAAGCCGATAACCACCCGACGGTTCGTGAGGCGAGGGCGCAACTGGACGAAGCGCAACTCTACCTCTCGTACACGACGGTGTATGCGCCAAACGATGGCATCGTGGCCAAGGTCGACGATTTGCAGGTTGGCAACTATGTCAGCAACGGTGCACCGGCTTTTGCGCTGCTGTCCGATCGGCAGATTTGGGTCGAGGCCAACTTCCGCGAAACGCAGGTGACCCACATGCGTCCAGGCCAGGAAGCAACCATCAGCATCGACACCTATCCCGATCACGTTTTCAAAGCCCACGTGACCAGCATGAGCCCCGGTGCCGGATCGGACTTCGCCTTGCTGCCGCCTGAAAATGCGACCGGCAACTGGGTCAAGGTTGTCCAGCGGGTACCCGTGCGACTCGAACTCGATGAGGTGGATCCTGCTCTGCCACTGTTTTCCGGCACCAGCGCCACGGTCAAGGTCGATACCGGGTATCACACGTCGTGGTGGCATCCGCTCAAGGCGCTGTTAACCGCAGGTAACTTCTGATGAATGCCAATTCTATCGGGCCTCAAGGTGCGGGAACATTGAGGTTCGCCGCGCTGCTCGCGACCTATATGCAGTCGGCGAACCTGCCGTTGCCGAATGCGGTACTCAGGTTTATCCAAGGCAGCCTGTCGATGACCGACGACCAGGCAGGCTGGGTATTCACCTCGTACCTGGCGGCGAGCGCAATCACTATGCCGGTTGCGCAGTGGCTGGCCGGGCGTTATGGCTTGAAGCGGGTTTATCAGGCCGCACTGGCCTTCTTCGTTCTTGGCTTGCTGCTCGCAACGGTTGCGACGACTCCGCTGGAGTTCGTCGGTGCGCGAATTATCCAAGGCCTGGCGAGTGGCGTGCTGGCGCCGCTGTCGATGGCGATTTCAATGGAGACGTTGCCACTGGAGAAGCGTGCGAAATTTGGCGCGACATGGACGGCAATCGTGCTCTTCGGAATCGTCAGCGGCCCGAGCATCGGTGGTTGGGTCAGCGAGCATTTTGGCTGGCGGCCGATCTTCTACATCAGCCTTCCGTTGTCGGCATTCATCTTCCTGGTGATGGCACTTTTGCTTGCCGAGAAGAAGGCCGAGCAACGTCCGTCGTTCGATTTCTTCGGCTTCGGTAGCTTCACGCTGGCGTTGATCAGCCTGCAAATGTTGCTCGACCGCGGCGAACGCCTGGACTGGTTTACCTCGACCGAAATCTGGCTGGAGGCGGCGGGCTGCGCGTTGGGGGTGTACCTGTTCGCCGTGCATCTGTTGAGCAAGAAGGTGCATTTCCTCAACAAGCGTCTGTTCAAGGACCGCAACTTCGTACTGTCGACGATTATCTTTTTCGCCGTGGGTTTCGTGCTGTTGTCGACCATGGCACTGACGTCGCCGATGCTGGACGAGATCCTCGGCTACCCACCCGATGCGACAGGTTCGCTGACGATACCGCGCGGTGTGGGGCTGGTAGGGGCATTCCTGCTGATGGGTCGTGTTCCCGAGCGTTTCGACCGTCGGTTGTTCGTGGCGATTGGCGTGGCCGTGGTGATTTACGCCAACTGGCTGATGCTCGGTTATTCGCCGTTGATGGACTGGTCGCCGGTGGCGATTGCCGGGGCGATCCAGGGGATTGGCATCGGCATCTTGATGCCGTCGCTCACCAAGGTCGCGTTCAGCACGCTCGACCCCAAGTTACGTCCGGAAGGCACCGGATTTTTCAATCTGTCGCGTGTTTACGGAAGCACCCTCGGCGTTGCGATCGTGCAGATTTTCTTCTTCAACAATACGCAAGCGATGCACCTGGCACTGGTCAGCCATCTGACGCCTTATCGCGCCGCTGCGCATGCCGCGCCAATGTCCCTGCAAGCGCTGGCGGGGCTTAACGAAATGATCACCGGCCAAGCGGCTTTTATCGCGGTGATCGACCAGTTCAAGTTGTTGATGGTGGCGATGCTGGTGGTCAGTCCACTGGTTGTCTTTCTTCGCAAGCCCGTTCCGACCAACTAGTTTTCGTGGAGTTTGCCCAATGAAATCCAATGCGCGCTTCATCAACAGACAGACGTTCAACACCACGTTCGGTGCGGTGTCGGTTCTTGCGTTCCTGACGGCCTGCACCGTCGGCCCCGACTATCAAATGCAGCCACCGAGCCTGTCGCAGCACTACGACCAACAGGCCGAGCAGCGTCTCGGCCAGGGCGGCAACCAGCCTGGCGGGCAACACATCAACCTTGGCCAAAAGGTCAGCGGCGACTGGTGGACGGCCTTCCATTCGCAGAAGCTCGACCAGGTTGTGCGTCGCGCCATCGAGGGCAATCTTGAGCTCGTGGCGGCGGATGCAACGATCCGGCAAGCGGCGTCGTCCGTCGCGGCGGCAGAGGGTGCGCTTTATCCGCAGGTCGATTTTGGCGCCCAGGCGGGGCGTCAGCGGGTACACAACGCAAAAGAGCCTTCGATCTCCAATTTCTACGCGATCGGGCCGCGGGTCGGTTTCGACCTTGATGCGTTTGGCGGCAACAAGCGGCGGGTCGAGCAGCAGCAAGCGTTTACCGATCTTCAGAAGCATCGATACGAAGCGGCGTACCTGACCCTGACGGGGAATGTCGCCAGCCAGGCATTGTTGGTGGCGTCTGCGAACGCGCAGATGGCAGCCGTCGAGAAGCTGCTCGCCAATGACGCCAAGAACCTCGACCTGGTGCGCAGGGCACATGCCAGCGGCGTCACCACGCAGATCGACGTTTCGTTGGCCGAGACCCGGCTCGCCCAGGACCGCACACTGTTGCCGCCCCTCGCCCAGCAGCGTGATGCCGCGCGCCATGCGCTGTCGATTCTCACCGGTAAAGGCCCTGGCGACTGGATCGCGCCGGACTTCGATTTTGCCGAATTCGTATTGCCGGCCAACGTGCCGGTGAGTGTGCCTTCGGAAATGGCACACGACCGACCGGACGTCCTGCAAGCAGAGGCGGAACTGCACATGGCCAGCGCGGCAGTCGGTGTCGCGACTGCGAACCTCTATCCCCATGTAACGCTGTCCGCCTCGCTGGTACAGGCCGCTTCCGGCAATGGCGGCGCAGCGCTCTGGGGCTTGGCTGCAGGGTTGGCGGGGCCGATCTTCGATGGCGGAACGCTCAAGGCTGAACGTCAAGCTGCCGTCGATGGCTACAAGGCGACGCTCGCCGGTTATCAGCAGACGGTCATTCAGTCGTTCGGCCAGGTCGCGGACTCGTTGCAGGCGATCAACCATGACGCCGAGCAAAACCAGGCGCAGGAAGACGCGTTACGCGCTGCAGAAACCAGTTTTCGGTTGAACCAGCAAGCCTACGCGCAAGGCGAGAACAGCATTCTCCAGGTGCTGGAAGCGGAACGTGCCTACGAGCAAGCGTTGCTGGGGCAAATCCGGGTGAAGACCGCGCAGTATCTCGACACGGTGCAACTGTATGTAGCCCTCGGTGGTAATTCCGTCGGCGCGTTTGAGCAACGGATTGCCAGTCGCGAAGCGAAGAACCCTTCGTATCAATAACGGCTACGGCCCCGAACATTGGAGTCAAGAGATGTCTTACGAAGCTTTTCACGATGCACTTCGCGATACCCGGTTTGCGCTGAACCACGGTTCAGGTGAGATGCCGGCCGTTGGGTTCGGCACGCTGTTCAGTGATCTCAGCGTCACCACACAAGCGGTCAAGGACGCCTTGGAAGCGGGCTTTCGCCATTTCGACTGTGCAGAGCGCTATCGCAATGAGGAGAGTGTCGGCGCTGCGATAAAAGAGATGCTGGAGGCGGGCAAGATCCGCCGGGAGGACGTGTTCATTACCACTAAACTGTGGAACACCAACCATCGTCCCGAGCGAGTCAAACCTGCCTTCGAGGCCAGCTGCCGCCGCCTCCAAGTGGACTCTATCGACTGCTACCTGATCCATACGCCGTTTGCCTTTCAACCCGGTGAGAATCAGGACCCGAGAGACGAACAGGGTCGCGTCATCTACGACTCCGGCGTGACACTGATCGAGACCTGGAGAGCACTCGAACGCCTGGTGGATGAAGGCCGCTGCAAGTCGATCGGCTTGTCTGATATCACGCTGGAAACGTTAAAAGAGATTGTGGCGGTGGCCCGGATCAAACCTGCCGTGGTGCAGGTCGAGTCCCACCCATATCTGCCGGAATGGGAACTGCTTGAGTTCTGCAAACAGCATGGAATCGTCCTCCTGGCGTTCGCGCCACTGGGCCATGGCATGGAGCCGAAAGTGTTGGAGGATTCGGTGATTACAGGGATCGCCAAGCGCTTGCAGAAGACTCCGGCTCAAGTGGCATTGGCCTGGTCTGTACAACGGGGCGTTGCTTTTTTGACCACGTCCGCTACACCAAGTCATATCAAGGAAAACCTGGATATTTCCACCCTGCCGCATAGGGCGATGCTTGAGATCAAGGAAGATATTACGACCAGGGTACGATTCAACTCGGTCGTGGAAACCGGTGTGCCTGGATTTATTCCACGGAAGAAGTGACACATGACGAGGAGGGCGGTCTTCTGTAAGGCCGCCCTCTGTTATCCATGCCCTTGAGGTGAAAACGATGGACGTTTTCCAAACCATGCGGTTTTTCATGGCTGTTGCCCAGAGCGGCAGTTTTACCGCGGCAGCCGAGCTATTGGACACCACGACAACCAACGTCTCCAAAGCCGTTTCCAGCCTCGAGACCAGGCTTCAAACCCGTCTGATTAACCGCACCACCCGACGCCTGGCGCTGACCGAAGCCGGTGCGCGCTATTTGCAACGATGCGAGAGGATTCTTGACGAGGTACGTGAAGCCGATGAGGAAGCCGGGACCGCTCACACCCGGCCCATGGGCAGGCTGAAAATTCACGCCATGTCAGCCATCGGTAATCATTACGTGATCGATGCCATTGCCAAATACAGAGAGACTCATCCCTCGGTCATGTTTGATTTGACGCTGACCAATCGGCTACCTGACTTGCTCGAGGAAGGGTATGACATGTCGATTGTTTTAGCGCGGGATCTGCCCGATTCGGGGTTTGTCGCTCAGCGGCTTGGCATCACTTACAGCATTCTCTGCGCCTCGCCAGCTTATCTGAAGAAACGCGGAATCCCGGACTCTCCGGGTTCTCTTGGTACACATGATTGCTTGAGGATTGTTAATACGGTAATGCCGGTTGAACACTGGGCATTTGAGGGGCCTGAAGGTGCGGAGTCAATCAACGTCCCATTGTCTCCTTTTCATATCAATACGGCTGATGGAATGACTGTCGCGATAACAAACGGGATGGGCATCGGTATTCAGCCGATTGCTTCTGCGGTCAATGGCCTCAGGGCCGGCACGTTAGTGCGCGTGCTGCCGGAGTATCGGCTTGAAGAGTTGAATCTATTTGCAATCTACCCATCACGAAAATTCGTGGATGCGAAGACAAAGACTTGGGTGGAGTTTCTTAAACATCACATCCCGGGCATGTTGGCATCCGATGAAAAAATCGTAGGCTCAGGAAAAACATCAGTTTTTGAGTGAGTTGCACCGCAGGCAAGGAGTGTCGACCCTCCATCGTCCGCACGGCACTCAACCGTTTGAACATCCAGTGCCCATCACTTGATATTGCATGACATGCCGTTGATCGTGGGAGTCTTCATAGGTCATTTGCACCGGGACCGGTTTGCACTCGTCCGGAATCTCTGAGAGGTAAATGACTTTCTTAATGTCGAGCTTCGTTTCGTACGTGTAGATCTCAACAGGTGCTTTACTGGTCGCGTTAGTTGAATGGCCATCGTCTGCAAAGGCGTGTGCGCCTATACCGGCAAGTGCCAGAAGCACCGCAATTTTTAAAATTTTCATTTTATTCACCGTATCGTCCTAGGTTGACTCTGCGTCCGAGATGATCGTAAACGTCATATCGGATTTGCGAGTTGCTACCTCGTGAGCGAGTGGATACTTACTCCATTTGCTCACTGGGTAGAGACGATGTTAGGTGTTTGAACTTCTTTCAAATAGCGGCCGACTGGACAAACACTGTTGCCGGAATCCGCATGAATGGCCCAAAGATCGCAGGCTCCTACAGGGCATGGGTACGGGTGTACTCAACCTCTGCAGGAACCTGCGATCTTTCTATTATTGGCTACCCGACAAGGGCGGGGTGCGCGGTGGGATCAAGCGTTTCGTCCCCGTCGACTCGAACGCCGAAGCCAGGCGAAGCAGCGTCGAATCGTCGTAGGCGCGACCGGCAAATGTCAGCCCGACGGGCATGCCGATATCCGGCATGACACCCATCGGCACCGTAACCGTGGGAACGCCCAGGTGGCGGATGGCGAGATTGCCGTTGGCAACCCATACCCCGTTACTCCACGCGATGTCCGCAGACTTCGGATCGACATCGGCATTCGCCGGCCCAACGTCGGCTACCGTCGGAAAGATCACCGCGTCGAGCCCCAACCGATCCATCCATTCCTCCAGATCGATTCGACGGGTCTGTTCCAGCCCGCGCAATCCATCCGGCAGCGTGTCGATCTGATCCCACGGCGTAATACCGCGTTCGGCCATCCGCACGTACTCGTCCATGCCCGCGGCAAGATCGCCCTCGCGGTTGGGCAGCGTCCCCGGATCGTGGGGGAAAATCAGCGGCCCGTTCACGTCGATCAGGCGATTGAGTTTTGGATCGCCGTTGGCTCGCAGAAAATCATCGAACGCCCAAGCCGTCAGATCCCACAACTCATGGTGCAGGAACTCTTTGGATACCAGGCCCCGGTTAAACACCGTCGGTGCGCCAGGACGATCGCCCTCGCAATTGGAAACCAGCGGGAAATCGACCTCGAGCACTTCAGCACCGGCCGCTTCGAGTGCCTTGCGCGCCTGCTCCCAGAGCCCGATCACGGAGGGGCGAGTGTTGATGCGCTGGCCCGTCGGCCCACCGATGCCAGGCGTATCGCTGGTGCCTGCGTCGGGATCGGCGTTGATGTACATGCGAGGCACGCCGAAGCGCTTTCCTTTCAGCGCATCGCTTTTCGCGGCCAGCGATCCGTAGGAAGCGGGGCGCACCGAAGCGACACTTGGAATCGGCACCCAAGGTTGCATCCGCCATAGATCACCGCGTGTGTCGGGATCATCGGCCACCACCACATCGAGCACCTCGAGCAGGTCCGCCATCGTCCGGGCATACGGCACGACCACGTCCATCGTCGGCGTCAACGGCCAGTTGCCGCGCACCGAGATCACCCCACGCGAAGGCGTATAAGCACACAAACCGTTGTTCGAAGCAGGGCCACGTCCGCTCGACCAGGTTTCTTCCGCAAGACCAAATGCCGAGAAGCTGGCGGCGGTTGCGGTACCAGCGCCGTTCGATGAACCCGAAGCGAAAGGGGCGGTGAGGTAGTCGGCGTTGTACGGACTCTCCGCACGGCCATACACACCGCGCTGCATGCCGCCGTTGGCCATCGGCGGCATGTTGGTCTTGCCCAGGCAGATCGCCCCGGCGGCGCGAAGCCGTTCGATGGTGAACGCATCGCGATGAGCGATCAGGTTGGCGAAGGCGGGACTTCCAGAGGCGGCAGTCAGCCCCTTCACCAGATAACTGTCCTTGGCCGTGTAGGGGATGCCATCGAGCGGCCCCAGCGTCTCGCCCCTGGCCCGACGAGCATCGGACGCCTGCGCTTCCTTGAGTGCATCGGGGTTGCGCACCACCACCGCGTTGAGGGCGGTGGGCGTGTCGGCGCCGTCGTAGGCGTCGATCCGGGCGAGATAAGCCTGCACAAGCTCAACCGCCGTGGTCTGGCCGGATTCGAGCGCAGCACGCAGCTCGGCAATGGAAACCTCGGTGACCTCGATCATGCTGTTACCACCGGCTGTTGATGGGGGACGCTGTGAATGTTTGCGGTAAGGACATCACTTCTCTCAAAACGGGGGCTCGAATGGCGTTCACCGGAACTCGCCACCCCAACTTTTACAACGTGTACGCAGGTCATTATCAGCGCCTCGAAAATTGCTCACCGGTGAGAAGGATAACTGAAGTCCGCTTCTTTCATGGAGCCTTGATGCTGTCCGGCGCAGCGGGACGGAGGTCACTCGGGAGCCAAATCGCCGTACCAGTAAGCCGCCGTGACGCCGCCATCCATCAGAAAATCGCTGCCGGTAATGAACGTGCCCTCAGGCCCCATCAGCAGCGCGCCCACGGCGCCCACCTCATCCGGCGTGCCGCCGCGTCCTGCCGCGCTCAGTTCGATCATGCGCCGGTAACCCTCACCGCGTGGGCCGCTCAATTCGTCCCGCGCCAGCGGTGTAAAGATGATGCCGGGGCTGATCGTATTGACCCGCGCGCCGCGTTTACCCCAGCGCACCGCTTCAGCCATGACTCGCAACGAGTTGCCACGCTTGGAGATCTGGTAGGCGTTCAACGGATCGGTGACTTGATCGGCTTGCAGCATTGGAAGCGCGAGCAAGTCGTCCGCCGGGGTGGTTGCCAGCGCTTTGTTTTGTTCGGCGCTCAACGCGGGCAAGCGGTGGCCGGATTGTGAGGCGATCACGATCGCGGAGCCGCCTTCGGCGATGACGTTGCCGAACTCCTCAAGCACAACTGCCGTGCCATATAAATCAACTCGCAAAATGGTGGCAGCCGGCGCTTGAGAGGGTGAAACCCCCGCGGCGTGGATGACACCGGTGATATCGCCAATGGCCGTCGCGGTCTGCACCAGCGCCTGCACCGATTCACGAGAAGAGACGTCTACGATGGCTGTGGTGACTTCGAACCCTGCCTCAAACAAGACCTTTGCCGCCGCATCGGCGTTCTCCTGCCGCAGATCCGCCAGCACAACGTGCTTACCGGCACTGACTCTACGGGCAATGGCCTGACCGATTGAGCCGGCGCCAATAACGACAGTCACCTTCGTAAGATTTTTCATGGGTCTATCTCTCATCAGGTTGAAATGGACTAAACCGGTTGGTGGCATAATCGTCGCAGGTTCATAACCAGGGCGTATAAATGACCACTGAAAGCTACGACCAACTCGCGATATTCGCGGCCGTGGCACAGGAGCGCAGTTTCACCCGTGCCGCCGCCAGGCTCGGCATGTCGCAGCCCGCGTTGAGCCGGGCCATGCGTCAGCTGGAGGAACGACTGGGCGTCAGGTTGCTTGCGCGCACCACTCGAAGCGTTTCCCCCACGGAAGCGGGCGAACATTTGCTGCGGGTGATTGCTCCCAGGTTCGAAGAAATCAACAGCGAGTTGGCACTGCTCAGCGAGTTCCGCGACAAGCCGGCAGGCAAACTGCGCATCACGGCCGGCGAGCATTCCGCGATCACGATCCTGCAACCGGTGCTCGCGAAGCTGCTGCCCGACAATCCCGATCTCAACATTGAGATCATTGTGGACTACGGCCTGACCGACATCGTGGCGGAAGGCTTCGATGCCGGTGTCCGCCTGGGTGAGCAGGTCGCCAAGGACATGATCGCGGTGCGCATCGGCCCCGACATGCGGATGGCGGTTGTCGGCTCCCCGGAGTATTTCTCCCGTCACCCGAGGCCAAAAGTCCCGAGCGATCTGATGCAGCACAACTGCATTAACCTGCGCATGCCGACTTACGGCGGCATCTTCTCCTGGGAGTTCGAGAAGAAGGGGCAAGTGCTGAAAGTGCGCGTCGAGGGCCAACTGGTGTTCAACAACATCGCCATGCGCCTGGATGCCGCTCTCAAGGGGCTGGGGCTGGCCTACATGCCGGAAGACCTGGTGCAGACACATATCGCGCAGGGGCGGTTGATTCGCGTGCTGGCGGACTGGTGCGAACCGTTTTCGGGGTACCACCTCTACTATCCAAGCCGACGCCAGAGCTCTCCCGCCTTTACGTTGTTGCGCGATGCCCTGCGCTACGCGGGTTGATTCCTGACTCATGGCTGTCCGGCGGTTCTAGCCAACGCCTCGCGGGCACGCTGGGCGGCATCGGCATCGCCGTGATCGGCCAGCACCTGGATCAGCTGACGCAATTGCGCAGCGCTCAGGCCGACCCTCATGCTGGCGGCCATGTGCGAGCGCAGTTGCGGCTCCGCGCCGGGCGTGGCGGCCAGTGCTCCGACGGTGGCCAGCTCGCGACTTTGCCAGTCCAGGTTATCGCGCTCGAAGATGTCGCCGAACAAATGCGCCTGCAGGTACTGGTTGATAACGGGGGCGAAGTCGAACAGCGGGCCCTGGACGGGCGCGCCCGCAATGCGCGTCTGGTTAGCCTTGCCCACCGCCAGCAGTTCGTCGCCGCTAGGAATCACACTAGCGGGTTCGCGCCCCGGGGCGTCCTGGAGACCGCGTTGTTTGCGTTCCTCCAGCACCTTCATCAGCTCGCCGAGTGCGTTGAGGCTGCGCGGAAAGCCGACATAGGCATAGAGTTGCACCAGGATTTCCTTCGCCTCGCTGACGGTCAGGCCCGCATCCAGCCCTTGGTTCAAGGCGGCATTGAGCCTGGGCATGTTGCTCGTGGCCATGAACGCCGCAATCAACGGGATGGATTGCTGCCTGGCGGACAGCACCTCGGAAACGGGTAGTTCGGCGGACATTGCTTGCGGCTTCACCGGACTTTGCGCATTGGATGGGTCATCGGTGACTTTCTCCAGCCATTGCACGCTTTTACCATCCACCACGCCGGTCACGGCCAAATGGGTCATGGCGCTCGTCGGTGCGGCACCGTGCCAATGCTTGACGCCCGGAGGGCAGACGATCACGTCTCCCGGATGGATTTCCTGTACGGGCTTGCCCCATTCCTGTGTCAGCCCCACGCCGGAAACCACTACTAATCGCTGTCCTGCGGGATGGGTGTGCCAGGCCGAGCGCGCGCCCGGTTCGAAGGTGACGTAGGCGCCGGATGCACTGATTTCGCCGCTGGCGGGAAACAACGGATCGACGCGCACCCGCCCGGAGAAGTAATCCGCCGGTCCCGCTGCCGAAGCCTGTGTGCCGGCACGGCTGATCTGCTGGGCGGACAAGGATTCACCGGCAGTGTCCGGTTGGCTGGCCGCGCTGGCGAAGGGCGTCGCGGCGCACACTGCGATCCCGAAAAGGGTTTTGTTCATGATGACGGGTCCTCAGGTCAGAGTGTTCTGGCGTAAAACGCAGTCAACTTGCCCATTGCCGCGTCCACATACGCGGGCACCCAATAGGTTTCGATGTGGGTTGCGCCCTCGATCTTGAACAATTCCTTGTCCTTCGTGCCGGTGGCCTTGGCGAATGCATCCTCGGTCATGTACAGGCTGTCGGCCTTGCTGCCCGCGATCATCAGCAGCGGTTGCTGGATCAGTTCAATCTGGTCGGTGGCGTCGAAGCGCATCAAGTCCAGCAAACTGCTCATGGTGTACTTGAAGGTCGAGTTGGGATGCGCATGCGTCTTCCAGTAATACTCGTAACCCTGGCGATACAGATCGAACGGCAATTTGGCGATCTGCTCATCCGTCAGGTTGGCATCCCCGGCATAGAGAATTTCCCCGCCAGCCGCTTCCTGGGCTCGGGCAGCGGAAGCCTGCTCCAGACGTTGCTGGACAGTGTCCAGTTGCGAATCGTTGTAGCCATTGCGACGAACCCGTCCGGAGTTGAACATGCTCACCGTTGCAATCGACTTGAATCGCTTGTCGGTTTTCGCCGCGGCCAGCGAGTAGCCGCCACCACCGCAGATGCCGAGCAAGCCCAGATGCGCACTGTCGACGCCTGGATAGCGGGCGATGAAGTCCGCCATGCCATGGATGTCCTCGATGCGGTAGGCCGGTTTGTCGACGTTGCGCGGCTGACCGCCACTGGCCCCCTGATACGCGGCATCCGCGGCGATCGTGATGTAGCCCTGTTCTGCCAATCGCTGGGCATACAGACCGGCGACCTGTTCCTTCACTCCGCCATTGGGATGCGCCACGACGACGGCGTGGTATTTTTTCCCCGAGTCATAGTTCGCGGGGGTGTAAACGTTGGCGGCAATGTCCAGGCCGTTGAGCGTGTACGTGACCGGGTGGATGTTGACCTTGCCCGGTTCGTTCTTGGTAATCGCGCCGCCGTAGGTCAACGTGAAAGGATTCTGCTTGTAGTCCGCGGCCTCAACCTCGGCTGCCGAAATCCCGACCATGGCGGCGAGGAGGGTGGCCTTTATCGTTGTTCGCATCGTGTGAATACTCCTGCTGGTTCCTGTTTCTGAAGGGCACGGCAGCCATCGCCGTGCTCGTAGTCAATCCAGATGTTTCTCTGCAAGCAATTTCGAAACCAGATCCGCGATCTCGACGTTGTTGAGGTCCGAGAACGGGAAGTGGCTATTGCCCTTGATCCCGATCTCCGGCAAATGGATGAGCGTTACGTCACCGCCATGGCGATTCACCGTATCGCGCCACAGGCGTGCCATCTCGAGCCGGGCACGCCAGCTGTCTTGTGCCGGCAAACGAACCGGTTTGGCGGGGATGTTGTCGCCATAGAAGATGACGATGGGAATGCGGGTCAGCGCTTCGAACTGCGCCGTCGATACGACATGGGCGATGAGTGTGTCGAACGCGCTGGGAATCGGCGCGGGAACCTCTCCTTCTGGAAACACGAAACTGCTGCCCGGTTCGAACGCCACGATGGCCCGCACGTTATGGCTCTTGATCGCCGTCAGCCAACCGGGCCCGCCACCTTGCGAGTGGGTGAACAGGATGGCGGGGCCGGTTTTATCCAGCAAGGCAGATACGCCATCGGACACGACCTCAATGTCGTAGGGGCCGGTGTTGGGCGTCATCGAACGGAAGAATTGCTCCTGCGCTTCCTGCCCACGCGGAAACTGGCTGCCCTCGAAAGTGTCGGGCCACAGACCGAAGCGGAACTGGTTGAACCACATCTGCTCGTCGGCAACCGGTTTGATTGTCGTTTCAACCAGGCTGCGGCCCGCATCGCCACGCCGTGGCTGGTCGATCAGATACGTTGCGAAGCGGCGACGCAGAAAGATGTTCTGGAACCCTTCACGTCCATCGGCCGTGGTCTCCCAAGACTTCGCGGACTGTCCGGCGCCGTGCCACATGACAATTGGCAGCGGGCGAGCGTCAACCGGGACCTGGTAGAACGCATACACATGGTCGCCGTGATAACTCTGGCCGTCGGGTTTCATGGGGTGGTAGGGATCGAAAACGCCCGGCTGAGCGATCAGCCCACCGCCGGCAATCAGGCTTCCCTGATCCTTGATGACCAGCGGGCTGCGATCATCCGCACCAGCGACCGCACCGGTGCACAGAGCGAAACAAAGGGTGCCCGCCCGGGCTGCTGCGGGCATGCATTTGCGGAGGATGTCTGGGGTCATGGATGGCTCTCGATTTGAAATCGCAGAGCAGCAACTTACCCTTGGGCTATTGATTGATAAATGGTGCTAATCGTATAGGACTGATATCAAAATCACATAAGTGTGGTGTGTACCAAAAAAAAGCGAGGTGCTCAGCACCCCGCTTTTTTTGGGGCTGTCGGGCTCAGCTCCCAGCCTGTTTATTCAACGCCTCCTCAGCCGCGGCGATTTCTGCCTGGCGCTTGATGATCATCTCGCCCACGGGCGGGCCCTGGAAGCGTCGGGCTTCGAAGGCGAACCAGATGATTGCCGTCAGAATCAGAAAACCGATGGTGATGTACAACGCCCACTCGTTCGGCGGCTGGATGCCGATGACGAAGATCAGCACCATTGAGAGGACCGAGAGGATGGCGAACAACGAGTACAGCGCGCGCCCCATATTCCACGGTCCCATGTGCGGCCACTTCGAGGTCCCGTAGGTAAACAGGCCCAGCACGATGGGAATGATGAACGAGAAGAACAGGAAGATCACCGTGCAGGAAACCACGATCGTGTACACCGGTGTTTCTCCGATCGACACCAGCGACGATCCCCAGACGAACAGCACCGCAAGGGTGGCACCGGTCCAGATCGCCGCCACCGGGCTGCGATGGCTCGGCGAGACCGAGGCCAGTGCTTTCGAGAAGGGCAGGCCGCCGTCGCGGGAGAACGCGAAGATCATGCGTGAGACCGAGGTCACGGTCGCCAGCCCGCAGAGGAACTGCGAGATAAAAATCGCCACGTAAAGCGCCATTTTGATCGCCGGGTTCACCTGGGTGTCCATCGCCCAGAAGAACACATTCCAACCCTGCTTCGCCGCTTCATCCATGTTCGGCAACATCAGTACAAACGAGCAGAGCATGACCCAGCCGAACAGTAACGACCAGGCCACCGACGAGACCATCCCGATCGGCACCGACACGGCCGCCTTGTGGGTCTCTTCAGACGTATGAGCGGAGGCGTCATAGCCGGTGATGGTGTAGATCGGCAAGAGCAGGCCGAGCATGAAAATCCAGCCGTTCGACACCTGTGGCCAGACAGCGCCGCCAGCCGCGCCGGAGTAGTTGCTGAAAGTCACCAACCGGACGAATTCATAGCTGGGGGCGGCGATCAGGCAGACGATGGTCAGCGCGGTTGCCGTGGCGAAGATCAGATAGCCCGAGAAGTCGGTGAGCTTGGCGGTCAGGCCGATGCCGAAGTGGTTACACAAGGCCTGGATGCCGGTCAGGATCGCCAGGAAAACGATCCGTGTGGGGATCGTGTCTTGCATGCCCAGGGCCGGTCCGAAGGCTCCGAAAAAGAAGTAATAAGTGCCGACGTTGATCGCGCCGAGCACCGTGATCAGCCCCAGCAGGTTGAACCAGGCCGTCAACCAGCCGGTGAAGCGGTTACCGAGAATCGAGCCCCAGTGATAGAGGCCACCGGCGGTGGGGTAGGCCGAGGAAATCTGGGCCATGGCCAAGGCGAAAACCCCGGAGATCAGGCAGCCCAGTGGCCAGCCGATGCCGATGGCCGCGCCGCCTGCACCCGAGGTGCCCTGTGCCAGCGAGTTGATGCCACCCGAGAGGATGCAGATGATCGAAAAGGAAATGGCGAAGTTGGAGAAAACACCCATGCGTCGCGAGAGTTGCTGGGCATAGCCCATGCTGTGCAACACCTTGATGTCGTCGTCTTGTGGCGCGGTGGCGCCGGGTTGGCTTACAGGACTCATAATGTGTGCCTTGTCAGGTTTGATACACATCCATCCGCGTAGTGCGTTGCCGAATGGGACTGTCTTCAACCCCCTGTCTTACTGCTCCTGCGTCTAATGGATAAAGCCCATCCATGCTGTGGCCGTTCTAAAGACGGCCGTGATAAGCCGCTTCGAAAATTTCTGCCGCGCCATTGCGTGTCAATGGCAGCGGATTACCGCCGGCGCAGGGGTCGACAATCGCCATGTCGGCGATCAGGTCGGCCTGCTGATCATCCACCCCCAGCTCCACCAGCGTATGCGGCACGCCGATGTCCTTGCGCAGCTTGAGGACGAAGGCCATAAAGCTGTCGAAGCCCGGGGAGGGCAGGCGCAGATACGCCGCCAGACGGGTGATGCGTTCCTCGATGGCCGGGCGATTGAACTTCAGCACATAGGGCATGAAGGTGGCATTGGTCATGCCGTGGTGGGTGTCGTACAGGGCGCCCACCGGATGCGAGAGCGCGTGCATTCCTCCCAGGCCTTTCTGGAATGCGGTGGCGCCCATCGCCGCAGCCGCGAGCATTTGTGCGCGCGCGTCGAGGTCGGAAGGGGTGTGTACCGCCCGCACCAGGGCATTGGCCACCAGGCGCATGCCCTCCACCGCGATGCCTTCGGCCATGGGATGAAAACCGGGCGCGCAGTACGATTCCAGGCAATGGGAAAACGCGTCCATGCCGGTGCCGGCGGTGACCTTGGCGGGCATGCCGACGGTAAGGGCGGGGTCGCTGATGACCACCTTCGGCATCATCTTCGGATGGAAAATGATGCGTTTGGTGTGCGTGCGCTCGTCGATGATCACCGCCGCACGGCCGACCTCGGAACCGGTGCCCGCCGTGGTCGGCACCGCGATGATCGGGGCGATGCTGCTTTCGTCGGCGCGTGTCCAGTAGTCGCCGATGTCTTCGAAATCCCACACCGGTCGGGTCTGGCCGCTCATGAAGGCGATGAGCTTGCCCATGTCCAGGCCGCTGCCACCGCCAAACGCCACCATGCCGTCATGGTTGCCGTCGCGCCAGGCGTCGAGCCCACCCGCGAGGTTAGCTTCAACCGGATTGGGTTTGAGGTCGCAGAACAGCGCGACACCGAGGCCGGCGGCGCGCAAGGATTCCAGCGCCGCCGTGGTGATCGGCGCACGCGCCAGGCCGCTGTCGGTGACCAGCAACGGTCGCTGGATACCTTGGCTGCGACAGACCTCGGCCAGCTCGGCGATGCGGCCGACACCGAAGCGGATGCTCGTGGGGTAGTTCCAGTTCGCGGTCAGGCTCATGGCTCAGATCTCGTGGCGCAAGTGGAAGGATTTGGCTCGGGTCAGGTGCTCATAGCCCAGGCGCGACAGCGTTACGCCGCGCCCGCTGTTCTTCACCCCGGTCCAGGCCAGGGCCGGGTCCAGGTAATCGCAGCGGTTCATGAACACGGTGCCGGTGGCGATCTCGTTGCCGATGCGTTCGGCGGCGGTCAGGTCTTGCGTCCAGATCGAGGCGCTGAGCCCGAACTCGCTGTCGTTCATCAAGGCGATGGCTTCGTCGTCGCTGGCCACCGGCATGATGCCCACCACCGGGCCGAAGCTTTCCTCGCGCATCACCGCCATTTGATGGGTGACGTCCACCAACACCTGCGGCGCGAGGTAGGCGCTGCCCGGCGTGTCGGCGGCAAAGTCCTTTGGATCGATCAACGCCCTGGCCCCTTGTGCCAGTGCATCGGCGATCTGCTTGCGAACGAACTCAGCGGCGCCCGGTGTGACCATTGGCCCGAGGGTGGTGGCTTCGTCCAGCGGGTTGCCCAGCACGTATTGGCGGGTCAGGGCAGCGAAGCGCTCGACAAAGGCCGGGTAGATTTTCTCATCGACATAAATCCGTTCGACGGCGCAGCAGCTCTGCCCAGAGTTGAAGAAGCTGCCGTCCACCAGGTTTTCCACCGCATGCTCAAGGTTTGCGTCTGCACGGACATAGGCCGGGTCTTTGCCGCCAAGCTCCAGCCCCACGCCGAGGAAGCCTCCAACGGCTGCGTGTTCCATGGCCTCGCCGCCGCTGACAGAACCGGTGAAGTTTACCTGCTGCACCCGTCCAGAGGTAATGATCGCCGCCGCATAGACATGACTGAGCAGCAGGTTATGGAACAGCCCTTCGGGCAGCTGGGCGCGACGAAAGGCTTCGGCGAAACGCTCCCCGACCAGCAGCGTTTGCGTGGCGTGTTTGAGGATCACGCTGTTGCCCGCCATCAGCGCCGGGATGATCGTATTCACCGCCGTCAGGTAGGGGTAATTCCACGGCGCGACGACCAGCACCGTACCCAGCGGCTCGCGTTTGATATAGCGCCGAAAACCCGCGGCAGGCGTGGGCTCTACCGCTGCCAACGCTTCAGGCGCAATGGCGATCATATGCCGGGCACGTTCTTCGAAACCGCGCAGTTCGCCAGCGCCGAAGCGTATCGGGCGGCCCATCTGCCAGGCCAGTTCCGGCACGATCTCATCCTTCATCGCCAGCATCGCGTCCACGGCAGCGCTGCAAAAAGCGGCACGCTCGCTCAGTGGTCGGCGCTTCCATTGCGCCTGGGCGGTTTCGGCCGCCGTCAGGGCTTGCTCGATCTGTACCGCATCGGCACGGCGGCGTTCGGCATAGACCCGGCCATCGACCGGGGAGATAAGTTGAACGGTCTCAGTCATGGCGTGCTCAATAGCGCTCGAAGCCGCGCTGCAGTTCCCAGTCGGTTATCCGTCGGTCGTACTCTTTCTGTTCCCAGTCGGCGGTGTGCACGTAGTGGTCGATCACTTCATCGCCGAACGCCTCGCGCAACATGCTCGACGCCTTGAGTGCGGCGCAGGCCTCGCGCAGGGTTTTCGACACTTCAGGCAAATGCTCATCGACATAGGCATCGCCCTCGAACGGCGCCGCGAGTTCGAGCTTCTCGTCGATCCCGGCCAGGCCCGCGGCGATCAACGCAGCGAAGGCCAGATAGGGGTTGAGGTCGGCACCACCGATGCGGCATTCGATGCGGATGGATTTGCTGGCTTCGGCGCACAAACGAAAGCCGGCGGTGCGATTGTCCCGACTCCAGACCGCCCGCGTCGGCGCGAAGGTGCCGGCCTGAAAGCGCTTGTACGAATTGATGTAGGGCGCCAGAAAACAGGTGATGTCGTTAGCGTATTTGAGCTGCCCGGCCACCCACGAGCGCATCAGCTTCGACATGCCGAACTCGGCCTTGGGGTCGAAGAACAGCGGCTTTTTCGCATGCTTGTCCCACAACGAATTATGGATGTGGCTGCTGGAACCGGCGGCGTCATAGCGCCACTTGGCCATGAACGTGATCGCCTTGCCTTGCAGTTGCGCGATCTCTTTGCAGGCGTGCTTGATGATGACGTGGTGGTCGGCCATGGTCATGGCGTCGGCATAACGGATGTTGATCTCTTCCTGGCCCGGCCCCCATTCGCCCTTGGAGTTTTCCACGGGAATACCGGATGCCTGCAGGTGTTTGCGAATCGCCCGCAGCACCGGTTCTTCGCGGGTGGTCTGCAGGATGTTGTAATCCTCAATGTAATGGCCGGCGGTCTTCGGTTGGTGATAGTTGCGCTCGTGGATCGCCTGATAACTCTCATCAAACAGATAGAACTCCAGCTCAGAGGCGAACATGCCGGTATAGCCACGCTCGCGCAGGCGCTCGACCTGTTTTTTCAGGATCGCTCGCGGGCTGTGGGGCAGGTCTTTTCTGTGGTGATGATCGAGCACATCGCAGAGCACCAGCGCCGTACATTCCAGCCATGGCACGCGCCGCAAGGTGGACATGTCGGGTTTGAGCACAAAGTCGCCATAGCCTTTGCTCCAACTGGCAGCGGCGTATCCCGGCACCGGCTCCATGTCGATGTCGTCGGCCAGCAGGTAATTGCAGCAGTGGGTTTCTTCGTGGCCGCTGTCGATGAAAAATTCGACCTGGAAACGCTTGCCGACCAATCGCCCCTGCATATCGACCATGCACACCAGCACGGTATCGATCTCGCCGGCGGCAGCGGCGCGTTTAAGTGCTTCGAAACTGAGAAGGGGCTCGGTCATCGCGTCAGTCCTGCATGAATGATCTGGACCTGTCTGAAATAGCTGTTGCAGACGCTCTCCAGAAAAAACCAAAACCTGCAGACGCGAGCATCGTGAGCAATGAGCTGTTGAAAGCTTAGCCTACTGTTGCTAGGCGCAAGTTTCGGGAGTGGAGGTTGATGAATCGAAGTGGATGGCGCGGGTGAAGTGAGCCATCACGATCTGGTACTTTTGCGTTAAACCTGTGGGAGTTTTCGGAGCTGAGGATCAAAAGATCGCAGCCTTCGGCAGCTCCTACAGGGCACGTGTACATCTGTAGGAGCTGCCGAAGGCTGCGATCTTTTGGGGCCAGCCGGGCCGCGATTACTCCTTCGGTTCGACGTGATCCAGCGCCTGGTTCACCGCCAGTTCACCGAGCATGACCACTTGCGCAATGCCCAGCAGGGTCTTGCGATGTGAGGTCTCCAGCAATGCTGCGAAATTGGTGAGCATGAGGGTGGCCGAGCCGAGTGTTTCGCTGGCGTTGGCCAGTAGGGATTCGGTGTTGTACTTCGGATTGGCGAGGTACATGGGCTCGGGTTCGTGGGTGGAGGCCATGATCTGGGCGGCCGGGTTGAGGTAGTGGTCGAGGGCGCGCTCGGCGGCTTCGTGGAATTTCTTTGAATCGGGGGATTCGTAGGGGGATGTCGGGTCTATGACCGGTGGGTTGGGTGTAGGTTTGAACATGGATGAAACTCCTGGGAAAACTATTTGAGGAGCCATCACCCTTTGCTACCAAACGAAGGGTGGCGGCCATGCACAGGTTGGTAGACCGGTCCAGGAACCCGGCGCGCCCGAAGGAGCCCTACGCATGGCCACCATATAAAGCAGAGATGAAAAAAAAACCTCTGCAAAAGGCGGCGCTATGCGCCTGGAAATACTGGGCTACCAAACCCGATCACTGTTTTTCAGTGACCGGGAAACGATAAAACCCGAGCCCAAAGCGCACAAGCCGGCGGATTCTGGCGCAGTCGTAGGCAACGGCGCAAGGCGTTGTAGCCTTGATGAAGTAACACCGGGTGTCTTTAAACGCGCAGCTTAAACATCGTCGGTGTCGGTGGTGATTCGCCCCGTCAGGAACGGACTGACGGGGCGTTTTTCTGCGTGGGGGTGCAAATCTATCGCGGCTCAACCCTGAGCGCTTACGTGTGATGAATCTCCCGATCCTTGGTTTCCGGCAGGAAGAACGTGCCAAGAATGGCCGTCATCACCGCGATCACGATCGGGTACCACAGCCCGTAGTAGATATCACCCGTGGCCGCGACCATGGCGAACGCCACCGTGGGCAGGAAGCCGCCGAACCAGCCATTGCCGATGTGGTAGGGCAGCGACATCGAGGTGTAGCGGATGCGCGCCGGGAAGAGCTCCACCAGCCAGGCAGCGATCGGGCCGTAGACCATGGTCACGTAGATCACCAGGATGGTCAGGAGCAGCAACACCATCGGGTAGTTGGTCTTGGCCGGGTCGGCCTTCTCGGGGTAACCGGCGTCCTTGAGGGCGGTGCCGAGGGTGGCGACGAAGGCATCATTGTGGGTCTTGAAGTCAGCGGCCGGTATGCCGGTGCCCTCGAAACTCGGGATCACCTTGTCACCGATGCGCACCTGCGCGACGGCGCCAGGCGCGGCTTTCTCGTTTTTGTAGGGGATGGCCTTCTTCGCCAGCACAGTCTTGGCGAGGTCACAGGAACTGGTGAATTTGGCCTTGCCCACCGGGTCGAACTGGAACGAGCACTGGCCGGGATCGGCGACCACCGTGACCGGATTCTTCGCCTGCGCGGCAAACACGTCGGGGTTACCGAACTCGGTCAACGCATGGAAGATCGGGAAGTAGGTCACGGCTGCGAGGATGCACCCGGCCATGACGATGCCCTTGCGGCCGATGCGGTCGGACAGGCTGCCGAACAGGATGAAGAACGGCGTGCCGATCAGCAGCGAGCCGGCAATCAAAAAATTGGCGGTTTGCGGGTCAATCTTCAGCGTCTGCAGCAGGAAGAACAGCGCGTAGAACTGCCCGGTGTACCAGACGACGGCCTGGCCAGCCGTGCCGCCGAGCAAAGCCATGATCACAATCTTGAGGTTGTCCCAGCGGGCGAAGGATTCGGTCAGCGGTGCCTTGGAAGACTTGCCTTCTTCTTTCATCTTCTTGAACACCGGCGACTCGGCGAGTTGCAAGCGAATGTAGACCGAGACGATCAGCAGCAGGATCGACACCAGGAAGGGAATCCGCCAGCCCCAGGCCTCGAAGGCTTCGGTGCCGAGGAGGGTGCGGCAGGCGAGGATCACCAGCAACGACAGAAACAGGCCGAGGGTCGCGGTGGTCTGGATCCACGAAGTGAAGTAGCCACGCTTGCCTTTGGGCGCATGCTCGGCCACGTAAGTCGCCGCGCCACCATACTCACCACCCAGGGCCAGGCCTTGCATCAGGCGCAGGCTGATCAGGATGACCGGCGCCGCCACGCCGATGGTCTCGTAGCCGGGCAGAAAACCCACGACGGCGGTGGAGACACCCATGATCACAATGGTGATGAGAAAGGTGTGCTTGCGCCCGATCATGTCGCCCAGTCGGCCGAACACGATGGCGCCGAAGGGCCGCACGGCGAAACCCGCGGCGAACGCGAGCAGCGCAAAGATGAAGGAGGTTGTTTCATTGACGCCCGCGAAGAAGTGCTTGGCGATGATCGCCGCGAGGGAGCCGTAAAGATAGAAGTCATACCACTCGAACACGGTGCCCAGGGACGAGGCGAAAATAACCTTGCGTTCCTCCTTGGTGATCCCTCGGTTGGGCGTGCTGCCCGTGGCTGTAGTGTCAATCGCGGCCATGAGTCTTCTCCGTCTTGCTCTTGTTGAAGGCCGGAGTACCTCATCAATTTTGCCGCACCCAGGCCCTAGGGCTGATGTCGTCGGATTACCAATTGCACGAATAATGGAAACAGGCTGACGGCCTCGCATTGCTGCAGGGTTTCTTGAAGCATAATCGGCTTCGCGCAGATATCCACTCGCCAACGTGCCCGGCGATGGCCACTCCCACCGGGCACGTTCGCGGATTTAGCCCTTGGCCGCCATCGCGGTGACTTCCACGCGCATGCCTTCGACCGCCAACGCGGCCACGCCAACGGCGGCGCGAACCGGCCAGGGCTTGGCAAAGAAGCGCTGGTAGACCTCGTTGAACGCGGCGCGGTCGGCCATGTCGGTGAGGTAGATGGTCAGATGCAGCACCCGGTCCATGGAACTGCCGGCGTTCTCCAGCGCGACCTTGAGCGCCTGCAGAGTGCACTCGCTTTGCAGGGTGATGTCGCCCAGCTCCAGGCTGCCGTCGGCGCGGGTAGGAATTTGAGTGGAGACCAGCAGGCCGCCGAAACCGGCAACGTCGGAGGAGATGGATTCCGCGTCGGGATCGGGGAGGAACGTGATGTCGTGGTTTGCCATGGGGATCTCTTGTTTGTGGGGGTGAAGGGGCGCCGGGGTATTCAATGACACAGCGCCTTTTTTGCGCGGCCAGTTTACAGCCTCATCGTTGGGCCGTTAGTGAATCAGCTCGAAAACTCGGAAGGCAAGCAGACGGATGCCCCCACGGCATGGCAGTCGCCCAACGTAGTTAGCTGAGCGAGGTTATTTTCAATGTCGCAATAACATCTTTTGGATTGTGCTTATAACAACGAACCATGTGATTACAATAATCGCCGATCGTGTAAATGGTCAGGTTGCCAGAGCTTATGGTCTTGTATGTCTCTCTGTCACATACATCAAGAATATCGCCTTCAATTGCATCATATTCATTTCTTCTGAATAGACCGGTAGAGCGGGTGGCTTTCAAGTCTTCCCCAAATACGGCTGCTTCGTTAAGAAGGTCCACGGAAATGTTGAAGACATTCGCAATTCTCTGTAAGGCAAATTTACGAATGATTTCATCTGGATCGCTCATGATGCACGCTCCATCTCGTCGCCCTCAATAAACGCGGTCGCCTGACAAATGGCACATTGCTCCAGGTCATGCTCCACGAGTGTTTAAAATTATAAATAGTGAAAGTGCTAATACAAAAATAGCTGTGACTGTGGCATAGCAAAGACCAAAACCGATTTTGATGAGAGGTATTTCGTCTGTCAGGGCCTGATAGCCGATATAACCTCCAAGCAATGCAGAGGTGGCGATTCCGATGATGAGGATGTAGTCGGTCTTATAGGTGGGTGCAAATGCCGGGATGACAACTGCATACGATCCGCTTATCAGGGTGGTGAATATGACAATAATTTTTATTGCCGAAATAATGCTGCTTTTTGTCGTGCTCATTTTTTTGTTTTTCTCCTGACAAAATACCTCGGGACGTTCTGGGTCTGCTGCTGACCACTAAACACTTTCAGCCACATCAATCTGCAACGAAAGCATGAGCTTCGCCGCGCTGTCCCACGCTGGATTTATCCCTGCATCCACCATAGCCCTGAACGCCGTTTGCGCCAGTGCCTCGACTGGATGTGGCAGCACGGCTTGAACGATGGCAAAGCGTCCCCCAATCCCGGCGTGCGGCTGAGCAGTCGTGAGATAGACTGATCAGCGGACATCGGACGGTGGGGGTCACAAGTGACGCAGTTCACATGGATTCGCTGATCACCGCAGCAGCGCGTGCGCTCGCGGCGGGTGATCCGCTCGGCGCGCTGAACCGCATCGCCTTGCGTGACGATGCGCCCGCGCTCGCCCTTCGAGGCATCGCGATGGCGCAGCTGGGCGACCTTGTGCGAGCGAAGGCGCTAGTGCGAAGCGCCGCGCGGGCGTTCGGTGCGAAGGAGGCTTTGGCCCGCGCGCGGTGTGTCGTCGCCGAGGCCGAAATCGCGCTCGCCTCGCGTGACCTGAACTGGCCGGTGAAGGCGCTCGATGCCGCGCGGGCGACGCTTCAGGCACACGGCGATTGGGTTAACGCCGCCCATGCACGCTATCTCGAGATTCGCCGCTTGCTGCTGATCGGGCATCTCGACGAGGCCGAGCAACGTCTCGCCGAACTCGATCCCACGCCATTACTGCCCGCGTCGAGGGCCGCTTACGAACTGGTTCTGGCGGGCATCGCGATGCGTCGTCTGCAAACGAAAGCGGCGCGCGCGGCACTTGAACGGGCCGGGCATGCCGCGCAGCACGCGGGCATTGCAGCACTCACCGCCGAGGTCGAAAGCGCCTCGCATATCCTCGATACACCAGCGGCGCGGCTGATTATCGATGGGCAGGAACGGCCGCTGCTACTCGATGAGATTGAAACGTTATTGGCGTCCCCCACGCTGGTGGTGGACGCCTGCCGGTACGTCGTGCGCGACGCAGGCTCGTCGGTTTCGCTCGCCCGGCGTCCGGTGCTGTTTGCGCTCGCCCGGGCGCTGGGCGAAGCGTGGCCCGCCGACGTGCCGAGGGAAGCGCTGATTGCGCGAGCCTTTCGGATGAAGCACGTGGATGAGTCCCATCGCGCACGGTTGCGCGTCGAACTCGGGCGGCTGCGCGGGGCGCTGCACCTGATCGCCGACGTGGTCGCGACCCCGCGAGGGTTTGCGCTGGTGCCACGCATTGCGCCTGACGTCGCGGTGCTGGCGCGGCCTGTCGAAGAGCAGCATGCGACGCTGCTCGCCTTTCTCGCTGACGGCGAGTCGTGGTCGAGTTCGGCCCTGGCGTTGGCGCTCGGCGCCAGTCAGCGCACTGTGCAACGAGCCCTCGACACGCTGGCGGCGACCGGCAAGGTGCAGTCGTTCGGTCATGGCCGGGCTCGTCGCTGGATGTTCCCGCCGGTACCCGGATTCGCGACGGGATTGTTACTCACGGCGTTGCTGCCCAGTGATTAGCATCCTCTTCACAAACCCAGTGAACGCAGTCAGTAAACGAGGAGCAAGAGATGAAACATTCAACGGCTGAAATCATCCGCGAATACGGGCCTTTTCCGGGCATCGACCATGTGCATGGCGTCACCCATGACGGTCAACGTGTTTGGTTTGCCTCCGGCGACAAACTCAACGCCCTGGACCCGGCCAGCGGCAAAACCCTGAAATCGATCGATGTCGCCGCCCACGCGGGCACCGCTTTCGACGGCCAGCACCTGTTTCAGATCGCCGAGGATCGCATCCAGAAAATCGACCCGCAGACTGGCCGCGTGCTCTCCACCATCCCCGCGCCCGGTGGCGGTGGTGACTCCGGGCTGGCGTGGGCCGAAGGCACGCTCTGGGTCGGTGAGTATCGCGAGCGCAAGATCCATCAGGTCGACCCCCAGACCGGAGCGGTGCTGCGCACCCTCGAATCCAACCGCTTCGTCACCGGGGTGACCTGGGTCGAGGGCGATCTGTGGCACGGCACCTGGGAAGGTGACGAGAGCGAGCTGCGACGACTCGATCCGGCCACGGGCGAGGTTTTGGAGAGCATCCAGATGCCGGCTGGCGTCGGCGTGTCGGGGCTTGAGTTCGATGGCCACGACCGGTTTTTCTGTGGCGGCGGCAACAGCGGGAAGGTGAGGGCTGTGCGCCGGCCTGAATGACAGGCTGCACCCAGCCTGTCAGAAGGTGAACGCTTGCGCCGAGCGTGACGAACGCTGAGTCATCTCGATCTCCAGCAGATGCTCAACCAGCACATCATTCAAAAAGCGGAACTGATCGTTGAGCCCGACCACTTCGTTACTGAAGTGGTGGGTGGCCGCTGGCATCAGCAAGGTTTCGAATTGCTTGTCGAACACCAGCGCGACGGCTTTGCGAGAGACGACCTGTTGCGAATAGTAGTTGCTGCCGAACACCGGAAAGCTGAACGCAAGGCTGACGGGATAAATCATGATGGGCCCCTCCGATGCGGGGTTTACGTGGTAATGAGTTGATGCTGCACCAGGCGGTTTTTTTGCGGAAGGTATTCGCGGCGATGGTGAGTATCAACGTGGATGATGGTGGCGTTCTTCGGTGGTCTTGCGGGCCTCTTCGCGAGCCTGCTCGCGAAGGCTTTTTTCAGGGCGCAACCACGCTTCCTGACGGACGGCCCCCGGCCCCGATCTATACTCAAATCAACATGCTTTTACGCGTCGAACGCTCCGTTCGACGCAGACTGTAGGACACCGCGATCTTGAACCTGCGTTCGCTGATCGTCGCTTTTTTGATGGTACTGGCGGGATGCGTCACGTCTGCACGTGCCCCGGTAGCCGTGGCGCCGGTAGTGGTTTCCCAGAGCACCTGGCAGCAGGTGGACCAGGAAATTGTCGCGGCTTCGCAGCAGGCCACCGAACAGGCCAGGGTATACGCCCGCGGGTCCATGGAACATTGGCGCACGCGGGTTTACGAACAGACCGAAGAAGTCTTCATCCCGTGGTTCAGCAGTTACTGGACCCAGGAATGGCTGTCGTTAAAGGTCAGCTGGTACACCATCAACGCCGGGGGCGAACAAGATGCCTCGGCCAAACGCCTGGCGGCCTATCTGTTGGAACAATATCACCAGAAAGTGCTGGACCCGGTAGCGGTGGAGATCGATCCCGACGAGATCCTCGGGCAGGCGACGGCGTTTTACGTGCAAGCTCTCGGCCAGCAACTTCAGGTCATCTCCCAGCGTCATGGCGTGCCGATGGCGCAGCTCAACGACCGTATCCAGAAAATTCCGGCGATTTCGCTGGGCCCGCCGCCCGCCCGTGACGCGTCGCTGTATCAGGTGGTGCACAGTGAACCGCTGACTAAGTTGCCGGCCTACGCGGCGTTGATCGACAAGATCCACGCGGCAGGCGGCGAGAAGGGTATTGCCTCGACGGACGCCGGCATGACGCCGGTGGCCAAACGCGCAAGTAAGCGGATGGAAGCCGAAATGGCCCCACGAGGCGCGGCCGGTGCCGTGGCGGCAGCGGCGGGGAAACTGGCCGGGGCGGTGATTTCCCTGGGAGTGGCGGGGGTGCGTGCGGTTATTCAAGCCAACGACCGACCCGATAGCGAGGCGCTGATCCGCAGCAGCCTGGGCGACTCATTCGACAAGGCGTGGCTGAAGCTGGTGCAAAACCCTACCACCGGTGTCATGGCCGGAACGCTGTACATGGCCGGGCAAATCGAAGGCGGCTTGGCCCAGCCCCTGGCCCAGCCTGTTGCACAACCTGTCGCTCATCCCGTCGAACCGTCGGTCGGCTTGGGTGCGGGAACTGTCGATTGGAGCCACGCTGGATCGACTACCCAGCAGATCAACCCATAACCCGAGGAGAATGATCATGGCTTACGTTGATGGCTTCGTCGCAGCGGTGCCCAAGGCCAACCGCGAAAAGTTCAAGAAACACGCGGAGTCCGCCGCCGCAATTTTCAAGGAAAACGGCGCGCTCAGCCTCGCTGAATGCTGGGGCGACGACGTGCCTGATGGCAAAGTGACGTCGTTTCCCATGGCGGTCAAACTCAAGGAAGACGAGACCGTGGTGTTTTCCTGGATCGTCTGGCCGGACAAGGCCACCCGTGACGCCGGTATGGCGAAACTGATGAGTGATCCGCGGATGCAACCAGACGTCAATCCGATGCCGTTCGACGGCCAGCGGGCGATTTTTGGCGGTTTCGAAATGCTCGTCAAAGCCTGAAGAGGCGGCAGGATCACTCCGGCGTCGGGGTGATCCTGCAGCTTTTACGATTGCGAATTTCGCTGTCCGACGGCCGCTCCTTGATGAACTCGAAGCGCGGCTCGCCTTCGTTGTAATGAACCAGCCAGCCCCATTCCAGCTCGGACTCATCCTGGCCGGGCTTCGGTGGCACGGCCCACCACGGCTCTTTGCTGATGACCTGACGCATGGCGTCCTCCCGCCGATTCGGTTGCTTCAACTATAACGCGCATACCGACAGGTGCCAGAAATGCACTTGCTGACGTGGTATCCCTTTGTAAAATCAGAGGGTCCCCGAGCATTGAGGTGCCCGACATGAGCGATGAAACCCGCGAGCCGTTCAAACGGCTGTTTTTCGCCCTGAACTGCGCCCCCGAACAACGCCGGGCCATCGCCCAATGGCGCAGCGCACTGGGGCTCAACGTCGGGCGCCCGGTGCCGGCGGAAAACTTTCATCTGACCCTGCTGTTTCTCGGCACGGTGGGCATGGCGCAAATAGCGGGTGTCTGCAAGGCCGCCGCCAATATCCGCACGTCCGGCGTGCCGTTGACGGTGGTGCTGGATCGGCTGGACGTCTGGCGTCGCTCCGGGGTGTTGCTGCTGGCGCCCGCGCAGGCGGCACCGGAGTTGCTGCGCCTGGTGTATGCGCTGGAGCAGGCCATGCTGCCGTTCGGTTTTGAAGACACCCATCGGGAATTCCGCCCGCATTTGACCTTGATGCGCGACTACCGGGCACCGGTCCCCGAATCCGCGACGCCGCCCGAGTTTTACCTGCGCGCCGATCGCTTCAGCCTGTTCGAGTCCCATAAAGGCCGATACATAGCGCTGGCCGAGTGGCCACTGGTCTCTGCCTAAACGAACACAAAAAAAGGCGCCCGAGGGCGCCCGAAACTCACCTTAACCGAGGAAGCCAGGTGAGGCCGTTCATCAGAGAGGAGTGCAGCGGTGGTAAGGCGCTGCGTGAACGGAAAAGGATCGCTTTCGCGAATGAACTCGTCCCCCGTAGGAGCTGCCGAAGGCTGCGATCTCTTGATTTTCAGCGGTCTCGAAAAGATCAAGATCAAAAGATCGCAGCCTTCGGCAGCTCCTACAAAAGCGGGTTTCATTGATCATTCTCAGCACTGCGTGGGAACGGTCAGGAAGCGGGTTTGCGATATCAGTCGGATGTGGATTATTTGCCCAACTTCACCCGCGTCCAGCCCCGGGTCATGATCCGCTGGGTGGCAATCGGCATGTCAGGAATGGCATACAAAGTCGCCATCACCGCTTGCGGCGGATACGATCCCGGGTCGTCACGAATCGCTTCATCCACCAACGGCGTGGCCGCTGCGTTGGCGTTGCTGTAGCCGATGCTGTTGGTGACTTCGGCGATGATGTCCGGGCGCATCAGGAAGTTCATGAACAGGTAGGCGTTGTCGACGTTGGCGGCATCCCGGGGAATGGCGACCATGTCGTAAAAACTGCCGGCGCCTTCTTTCGGGATGCTGTACTCGATCTTGACCTTGTCGCCGGCTTCCTGGGCGCGGGCCTTGGCTTGCAGCACGTCGCCGGAGTAACCGACGGCGACGCAGATGTTGCCGTTGGCCAGGTCGGAGATGTATTTCGACGAATGAAAGTAGGCCACCGACGGCCGGATCTTCATGAACAGCGCTTCGGCTTCAGCGATTTGCGCCTTGTCCCGGGAGTTCACCGGATATCCCAGATAGTGCAGGGCAGCCGGAAGCATTTCCGTCGGTGAATCAAGAAAGCTGATGCCACAGGCTTTGAGCTTGGCGGCGTTTTCCGGTTTGAACAGCAAGTCCCAGGAATTCACCGGCGCATTGGTGCCGAGCACTTCCTTGACCTTGGCCGGGTTGTAGCCGATGCCGATCGAACCCCACATGTACGGGAAGGCGTGGCTGTTATCCGGGTCGCTGGCCGAAGCATTTTTCAGCAGCACCGGGTTGAGGTTTTTCCAGTTCGGCAGTTTTGACTTGTCGAGTTCCTGATAGACCCCAGCCTTGATCTGCTTGGCCAGGAAACTGTTGGACGGTACCACGATGTCATAGCCCGATTTTCCCGCCAGCAGCCGTGCCTCAAGGGTTTCGTTACTGTCGAACACATCGTAGGTCACGCGGATGCCGGTCTCGTCTTCGAACTTTTTGACGGTGTCCGGGGCGATGTAATCCGACCAGTTGTAGACGCGCAGTACCTTGTCATTGGCCTGGGCGCCAGCGGTCATTGCGCCCAATAAGGACAGTGTCAGCAGAGTCCTGCCAAACATTTTCATCGGTACAACTCCATTCTTTTTATTCAAATCACATAAAACAAAAAAGCGGTGAACACAAAGCCTGTGGCTAGCGGACTTACCTGTGGCGAGGGAGCTTGCTCCCGCTGGGCTGCGTAGCGGCCCCAAAATTCTGGCAACCCATACCTATTTGTGAGTGCTGCGCACTCAAGCGCGAGCAAGCTCGCTCGCCACAGGTCAGTGCTCACTTAACAGTGGCGTTAGGCTGTCGCTTGCGCCATTTGCTTTTTCGGTTGCTGCCACGATTCGCTGGCCGTCTGGTCCATCGCTTCCTGAATCGCTCGTTTGCGGGTGGCTTCGGCCTTGCGGCTGAAATACCAGACCATGAACGTGACGATCGACACCGCCAGCAGAATCAGGCTGGCCACGGCATTGATCTCAGGCTTCACGCCCAGACGCACCGCCGAGAACACTTCCATCGGCAGGGTGGTGGAACCCGGACCCGACACAAAGCTCGCCAGCACCAAATCATCCAGCGACAAGGCAAACGACATCATGCCGCCGGCCGCCAGTGACGGCGCGATCATCGGAATGGTGATCAGGAAGAACACCTTGAGCGGCCGTGCACCGAGGTCCATGGCGGCTTCTTCAATGGACAAATCCAGCTCACGCAAGCGCGCCGACACCACCACCGCCACATAGGCTGCACAGAATGTGGTGTGAGCGATCCAGATGGTGACGATGCCGCGTTCCTGCGGCCAGCCGATCATCTGCGCCATGGCCACGAACAGCAGCAACAGAGATAGACCGGTGATCACTTCCGGCATCACCAGCGGCGCCGTCACCAGGCCGCCGAACAGCGTACGGCCCTTGAAGCGGGTGACGCGGGTCAGCACGAACGCCGCCAATGTGCCGAGCGCCACCGCCGCAATCGCGGTGTAGCAGGCGATTTCCAGCGAGCGCACCACCGAGCCCATCAGTTGCGTGTTGTCGAGCAGGCCGACGTACCACTTCACCGACCAGCCGCCCCATACCGTCACCAGTTTCGAGGCGTTGAACGAGTAGATCACCAGAATCAGCATCGGCAGGTAGATAAACGACAGGCCGAGCACCAGCATCAATCGTGAAAATCCGAAACGGTTCATCCCCGTCCCTCCATCTCTTTGGCCTGGCTACGGTTGAACAGCAGAATCGGCACAATCAGGATCGCCAGCATCACCACCGCCAGGGCGGACGCCACAGGCCAGTCGCGGTTGTTGAAGAACTCCTGCCACAGCACGCGGCCGATCATCAGGGTTTCCGGGCCACCCAACAGTTCCGGAATCACGAACTCACCCACCACCGGAATGAACACCAGCATGCAGCCTGCGATGATCCCGTTCTTGGCCAGCGGAACCGTGATTTTCCAGAAGTTGTTGAAGTTGCTCGAACCCAGGTCCGACGCGGCTTCCAGCAGGCTGCCATCGTGCTTCACCAGGTTGGCGTACAGCGGCAGCACCATGAACGGCAGGTACGCGTAAACCACCCCGATGTACACGGCGGTGTTGGTGTTGAGGATCTCGATCGGTTGCGACGTGAGGCCGGTCCACATCAGGAACGCGTTGAGCAAACCGTTGTTGCTGAGGATGCCCATCCACGCATACACGCGGATCAGGATCGCGGTCCAGGTCGGCATCATGATCAACAGCAGCAAGACGTTTTGCGCTTCCTTGCTGGCCTTGGTGATCGCATAAGCCATCGGGAAACCGATCACCAGGCACATCAGCGTGCTTAAAAACGCGACCTTCAACGAGCCGAAGTAAGCCGAGATGTACAACTCATCTGCGGTCAGCAGCGAGTAGTTGCCGAGGTTCAGCAGCAGCTGGAATTTCTGTTCGGCGAAGGTGTAAATCTCGGAGTAGGGCGGAATAGCCAGGGCTGCTTCCGAGAAGCTGATCTTCATCACCAGGAAGAACGGCAGCAGGAAAAACAGGCACAGCCACAGGAATGGAATGCCGATGACCATTTTGCGGCCACTGGGCACCAGGCGCAGGAACTGCTGATTGAAGGTTCTCATGAGCGCAGTACCACGCCGCTGTCGTCTTCCCACCACACGTAGACCTGATCGTCCCAGGTCGGGCGTGCGCCACGGCGTTCGGCGTTGGCCATGAACGACTGGACGATCTTGCCGCCGGGCAGCTCCACATAAAACACCGAGTGGCCACCGAGGTAGGCGATGTCATGCACCTTGCCTTCGGACCAGTTGTAGCGGGTCTCGGGCTTGAGGGTGCTGACCAGCATTTTTTCCGGGCGGATGGCGTAGGTGATCGACTTGTCCTGCACCGAGGTACTCACGCCGTGGCCGACGTAAATCTTCTGCGCAAGGTCCGGGCTGTGGATGATCGCGTGACCTTCCAGATCTTCCACAACGGTGCCGTCGAAGGCGTTCACATTGCCGATGAACTCGCAGACCATGCGGCTGACCGGTGCTTCATAGATGTCGACCGGGCTGCCGATCTGGGCGATCCAGCCCAGGTGCATGATCGCGATGCGCTCGGCCATGGTCATGGCTTCTTCCTGATCGTGGGTCACCATCACGCAGGTCACGCCGACGCGCTCGATGATTTCCACCAGCTCCAGTTGCATCTGTGAACGCAGCTTTTTATCCAGTGCGCCCATCGGTTCATCGAGCAACAACAGCTTCGGTCGCTTGGCCAACGAACGCGCCAGTGCCACACGCTGACGCTGACCGCCAGACAACTGATGCGGCTTGCGCTTGGCGTATTGGGTCATGTGCACCAGGCGCAGCATTTCTTCGACACGGGCGTCGATTTCGCTGGCGGGCAAACGGTCCTGCTTGAGGCCAAAGGCGATGTTCTGCGCCACCGTCATGTGCGGGAACAGCGCATAGGACTGGAACATCATGTTGATCGGCCGTTCGTAGGGCGGCATGTCAGTGATGTCGACCCCGTCGAGCAGAATCCGCCCTTCGGTCGGGCGCTCGAAGCCGGCGAGCATGCGCAGCAGCGTCGATTTGCCCGAGCCGGAACCACCGAGCAAGGCGAAGATTTCGCCTTGATGGATCTCCAGGGACACGTCGTCCACGGCGGTGGTTTCGTCGAATTTCTTGGTGACGCGGTCGACTTTCACCAGCACCTTTTTCGGTGCCTGGTGACCATCAAGAGCCTTCCTGTAGATGCTGGAGGCGTTTGCCATATGAAACTCCCAACAGGTTTCAGTCGTCGGGCCAACACGGCCTGACTTAAGAGTGGATTGCAAACCCGGGCCGGGCGATGCCATTGAATTCAACGCTTACCGCTCGGGCTTATTCGGCACCGCCGTCCTGGCTGCCTGGTCGTGCTTGTTGTTATTGCGGTTCATCTATTACGTGAGCCACCGGCGCGCAAAGGCACGCCCGCCAGGCTCACGGGGGCAGTCAATCGATTAGTAATGTTTGAAGTCAGCGCGTATTACGCAGCGCCGCCCGTTGCCGGCACGCCTCGCCAAACGCCTGGAAAATACTCAAATAAGGGGGATTCGAAAGCACCTGCCATTCCGGGTGCCACTGCACGCCGACGGCGAAGGTCTTGCTGTGCTCGACGGAGATCGCCTCGATCAAACCATCCGGCGCGATCGCCTCAGCGCGCAGGCCGGGTGCGAGCCGGTCGATGCCCTGGCTGTGAATCGAATTGACCTGGAATACCTGCGGCAGGTCCAGTGCTTCGAACACGCCGCCCGGTTGCACATTCACTGCATGGGCCGGTGCGTATTGCACCGCCAAATCCGGACTGTCCGCTTCCCGGTGATCGAGCATGCCGGGCAGTTCGTGCACCTTCTGATGCAGGCTGCCGCCGAATGCCACGTTCATTTCCTGAAAGCCCCGGCAGATGCCGAGCACCGGAACACCGGCGGCAATCGCTGCACGTAATAAGGGGAGGGTGGTGGCGTCCCGTTGCGGATCGTGATCCGTACCGGGAGCGCTGGCCGGGCCTTGATAGTGGAAGGGCTCCACATTCGACGGCGAGCCGGTCAGCAACAGACCGTCGAGCTGCGCGAGCAGCGCATCGGTTTCGGTCAGGTCGCCTAAGGAAGGAATGACCACGGGCAGCCCCAAAGCCGCGACGCTGACAGCACGCAAGTACTTGTCGCCGCTGACGTGGTAGGGGTGCAGGCCAATCTGTTTGACGCACGCAGTAACGCCGATCAATGGCTTGAATGCCATTTTTATCACCTCGAAGTTTCACACTTGAACGAGCTTTTCCGGAGCTTAGCCTTGTTGATTTTAATTAACAACTCTCATGTAAAAAATTCTAAACGCCGATCGTCCGGTGCTGAGGATCTACGCGGTGCGCAAGCCTGATCTGGCACTCTGGTGCCCAAAAATGGCCAGAAAATAAAGGCTGAAAGGCCAGGTGTTCGCTATTGACTTCACTTTGCCGTTCGGGTTGACTGGCTCTCGCAAGTGAAGTGAACATAATAATTAACAGCTAATAGGTGCATCATGTCGGTCCCTCTGCGTGCCGTTCAACTCAACGAAGCAAACGCATTCCTTAAGCAACATCCTGAGGTTTTGTACGTCGACCTTCTGATTGCGGATATGAACGGCGTGGTGCGCGGCAAGCGCATCGAGCGCACCAGTCTCCACAAGGTCTACGAAAAAGGCATCAACCTGCCGGCCTCTCTATTTGCTCTGGATATCAATGGCTCGACGGTGGAAAGCACCGGCCTGGGTCTGGACATCGGCGACTCGGATCGCATCTGCTATCCCATCCCCGATACCCTCAGCATCGAACCCTGGCAGAAGCGTCCGACCGCGCAGTTGCTGATGACCATGCACGAACTCGAAGGCCAGCCGTTCTTTGCTGACCCGCGTGAAGTGCTGCGTCAGGTGGTGAGCAAGTTCGATGACATGGGCCTGACCATTTGCGCCGCGTTCGAACTGGAGTTCTACCTGATCGACCAGGACAACGTGAACGGTCGTCCGCAGTCGCCACGCTCGCCGGTGTCGGGCAAGCGTCCGCACTCGACGCAGGTGTACCTGATCGACGATCTGGACGAATACGTCGACTGCCTGCAAGACATCCTCGAAGGTGCAAAAGAGCAGGGCATCCCGGCTGACGCGATCGTCAAGGAAAGCGCCCCGGCGCAGTTCGAAGTCAACCTGCATCACGTCTCCGACCCTATAAAGGCTTGCGACTACGCGGTGCTGCTCAAGCGTCTGGTGAAGAACATCGCCTACGACCACGAGATGGACACCACGTTTATGGCCAAGCCATATCCGGGTCAGGCGGGCAACGGTTTGCACGTGCACATTTCGATTCTCGACAAACAAGGCAACAACATCTTCGCCAGCGAGGATCCCGAGCAGAACGCCGCGCTGCGACATGCGATCGGCGGTGTGCTCGAGACCCTGCCCGCGCAGATGGCGTTCCTCTGCCCGAACGTCAACTCCTACCGTCGTTTCGGCGCACAGTTCTACGTACCGAACTCGCCAAGCTGGGGCATCGACAACCGTACCGTGGCGGTGCGCGTACCCACCGGTTCGGCGGATGCCGTGCGCATCGAGCATCGTGTCGCCGGTGCCGATGCCAACCCGTACCTGCTGATGGCCTCGGTACTGGCCGGCATTCACCACGGCTTGACCAACGAAATCGAACCGGGCGCCCCGGTGGAAGGCAATAGCTACGAGCAGAACGAGCAAAGCCTGCCGAACAACCTGCGCGATGCATTGCGCGAACTGGACGACAGCGAAGTCATGGCGCGCTACATCGACCCGCTGTACATCGACGTGTTCGTGGCGTGCAAGGAAAGCGAGCTGGCCGAGTTCGAGAACTCCATTTCAGACCTTGAGTACAACTGGTACCTGCACACGGTTTAACGGGGGCTGACACTAAACCTGTGGCGAGGGAGCTTGCTCCCGCTGGAC
>NZ_JBGLZF010000040.1:0-48141 GCF_047304405.1 Pseudomonas sp. Pseusp11 | reverse complement strand
ACTCGACAGGATTCGAACCTGTGACCGCTCGGTTCGTAGCCGAGTACTCTATCCAGCTGAGCTACGAGTGCATTTGTTGCCGCGCATTATAGGCCGTTAAATCTTTTTGTAAAGCACTTTTTCTAGTAATTTCAACAACTTACCGAAGAAGCCAGATTACAACGTACTAAGCAAATAATGGCGGAGAACGGGGGATTCGAACCCCCGACACCCTTTTGAGGTGTACTCCCTTAGCAGGGGAGCGCCTTCGGCCACTCGGCCAGCTCTCCGCAACACGGGGCGTATATTAACCAGCTTCTTCCCCGTTTGCAAACATAAAAAACGATAAAAATTAATGGCTTGGTTCTTCGTCCTTCTCTTTCTTGATACGCAGGTAAATTTCCTCACGATGCACAGCCACCTCTTTCGGGGCGTTGACACCAATACGCACTTGATTTCCTTTAACGCCGAGCACGGTCACGGTGATTTCGCCATCACCAATAATCAGGCTTTCTGCGCACCGACGAGTCAGAATCAGCATACCTTTCTCCTCACGCATTTCATTTCAGGGACAACAGTCTGCAAAAAAAAGGCACCCGACCTACAACCGAAAAGGTCGCAGCCCTACATGCCTGAGTATTGACTAGCGCGAGCAAAAGAACAGTTTTGGTACGCACCATTCAAAAAAACGAAGGGCGCGGTCAGACCGCGCCCTTCGGGGGGAACGCATTACTCGCCCTGTCGGGCCGGCGCGTCCAGTTCGAAAGCTGTGTGCAGGGCGCGCACAGCCAGTTCCAGGTACTTCTCTTCGATCACCACGGACACCTTGATTTCCGAAGTCGAGATCATCTGGATGTTGATGCTTTCTTTCGCCAGGGATTCGAACATACGGCTGGCCACGCCTGCGTGGGAGCGCATGCCGACGCCAACGATCGAGACCTTGGCAATCTTGGTGTCGCCAACGACTTCACGGGCACCGATCTCGCGAGCGGTGTTTTCCAGCACCGATTGCGCCGCCTGGTAGTCGTTGCGGTGCACGGTGAAGGTGAAGTCGGTGGTGTTATCGTGCGCAACGTTCTGCACGATCATGTCGACTTCGATGTTCGCGGCACTGATCGGGCCGAGAATCTTGAACGCCACGCCCGGGGTGTCTGGCACGCCACGGATGGTCAGCTTGGCTTCATCGCGGTTGAAAGCGATGCCGGAAATGATCGGCTGTTCCATGGTTTCCTCTTCATCAATAGTAATGAGGGTGCCCGGACCCTCCTTGAAGCTGTGCAGTACGCGCAGCGGAACGTTGTACTTGCCAGCGAACTCGACCGCACGGATCTGCAACACCTTGGAGCCGAGGCTGGCCATTTCCAGCATCTCTTCGAAGGTGATCTTGTCCAGACGCTGAGCCACGGACACCACACGCGGGTCGGTGGTGTAGACGCCGTCGACGTCAGTGTAGATCTGGCATTCGTCAGCCTTCAGGGCTGCCGCCAGTGCCACGCCAGTGGTGTCGGAACCGCCACGACCGAGCGTGGTGATATTGCCGTGCTCGTCGACGCCCTGGAAACCGGCGACAACCACCACACGACCGGCCTTCAGGTCACCGCGAATCTTCTGGTCATCAATCTGCAAGATACGCGCTTTATTGTGCGCGCTATCCGTCAGAATCCGTACCTGGTTGCCGGTGTACGACACCGCTGGCACGCCGCGCTTGATCAGCGCCATGGCCAACAGTGCAATCGTCACCTGCTCACCGGTGGAAACGATCACATCCAGTTCGCGTGGAACCGGTTGGCCGTCGCCACTGATTTGCTTGGCCAGATCGATCAGACGGTTGGTTTCGCCGCTCATTGCAGACAGCACAACCACCAGGTCATCGCCCGCATCGCGGAATTTCTTAACCTTGTCGGCGACCTGCTCGATTCTCTCGACAGTGCCGACTGAGGTGCCTCCAAATTTCTGTACGATCAAAGCCATTTCAAAGCCGCCTCTGCCCATGAAGGGCGCCCAATAATCACTCAAACAGCGTTCTGGCCCGCCACTAGACCGCGGGCCAGGCACACTGCCTTATAAACCCTGCTCTACAAATGGAACAGTCAGGGCCAATGCGGCATCCAGTGCGCCAGCGTCAATACCACCGCCCTGCGCCATGTCTGGACGACCACCGCCCTTCCCGCCCACTGCCGCAGCAGCCTGCTTCATCAAATCACCGGCTTTGAGTTGGCCAGTCAGGTCTTTGGTCACACCTGCAACCAGAACGACCTTTTCCTCATGGACACTGCCGAGCAGGATCACTGCGCGGCCGAGTTTGTTTTTCAGTTGATCGACCAGCGCCAGCAGCGCCTTGCCGTCCTGACCGTCCAGACGCACGGCCAGCACTTTCACGCCTTTGACGTCCAGGGCAGAAGCCGACAAATCGTCGCCCGCTGCGCTGGCAGCCTTGGCCTGCAACTGCTCGAGTTGCTTCTCCAGCAGACGGTTGCGCTCCAGCACAGCCGACAGCTTGTCGATCAGGTTATCGCGGCTGCCCTTGACCAGGTTGGCCGCTTCCTTGAGTTGTTCTTCTGCAGCATTCAAGTAGGCCAGTGCCGCGGCACCGGTGACTGCCTCAATGCGACGCACACCCGAAGCCACACCGCCTTCGCTGATGATTTTCAGCAGACCGATATCGCCGGTACGGGTGGCGTGAATACCGCCGCACAACTCGACGGAGAAATCGCCCATGCTCAGCACGCGTACGCTTTCGCCGTACTTCTCGCCGAACAGCGCCATGGCGCCTTTCTGCTTGGCGGTTTCGATGTCGGTTTCTTCGGTTTCAACTTCGGAGTTCTTGCGAATCTCGGCGTTGACGATGTCTTCCAGCGCCTTCAACTGCTCAGGCTTGATCGCTTCGAAATGGCTGAAGTCAAAGCGTAGACGCTGACTGTCGACCAACGAGCCTTTCTGCTGAACGTGCTCGCCCAGCACCTGACGCAATGCGGCGTGCAACAAGTGAGTTGCCGAGTGATTCAGCGACGTCGCGTGGCGCACTTCGGCATCGACATGAGTCTCCACCGGAGCACCTACGATCAGGCTGCCCGAATCCAGCACACCGTGGTGCAGGAACGCACCGCCGGTCTTGGTGGTGTCGCGCACGTCGAAACGCGCAGCGCCAGCCTGGAGGAAGCCGCAATCACCAATCTGACCACCGGATTCGGCATAGAACGGCGTCTGATCGAGAACGACCACGCCCTCTTCGCCTTCGCTCAGTACGTCAACCGATTGCCCTTCTTTATAGAGAGCAACGATTTTGGCGGAACCGCTGTGAGCGGTGTAACCGGTGAACTCGGTGGCCACATCAACCTTGACCAGGCTGTTGTAGTCCATGCCGAAGGAGCTGGCGGAGCGGGCACGCACGCGCTGGGCTTCCATTTCGCGCTCGAAGCCAGCTTCGTCGATGGTCAGGCTGCGCTCACGGGCGATGTCGCCGGTCAGGTCCATCGGGAAACCGTAGGTGTCGTAAAGCTTGAACACTACGTCGCCCGGCACCACGTCGCCTTTGAGTTCAGCCAGATCCTGCTCGAGGATCTTCAGGCCCTGCTCCAGAGTCTTGGCGAATTGCTCTTCTTCGGCCTTCAGCACGCGCTCGATGTGCGCCTGCTGGGATTTCAGTTCCGGGAACGCTTCGCCCATCTCGGCGACCAGGGCCGCAACGATCTGGTAGAAGAAGCTGCCCTTGGCGCCCAGTTTGTTGCCGTGACGGCAAGCGCGACGAATGATCCGGCGCAACACATAACCGCGGCCTTCGTTGGACGGCAGCACGCCGTCGGCAATCAGGAAGCCGCAGGAACGGATGTGGTCAGCCACGACTTTCAGGGAAGCCTGATTGTCGTTGGTGCAGCCGATGGCCTTGGCCGATGCGCTCAGCAGGCTCTGGAACAGGTCGATTTCATAGTTCGAGTGAACGTGCTGCAGCACGGCACTGATCCGCTCAAGACCCATGCCGGTGTCCACCGACGGGGCTGGCAACGGGTGCAACACGCCATCGGCGGTGCGGTTGAACTGCATGAACACGTTGTTCCAGATTTCGATGTAACGGTCGCCGTCTTCTTCCGGCGAGCCCGGTGGGCCACCCCAGATGTCGGCGCCGTGATCGTAGAAGATCTCGGTGCAAGGACCGCACGGGCCGGTATCGCCCATGGTCCAGAAGTTGTCGGACGCGTACGGCGCACCCTTGTTGTCGCCGATGCGAACCATGCGCTCGGCCGGAACGCCGATCTCTTTGGTCCAGATGTCGTACGCCTCGTCATCGCTGGCGTAGACGGTGACCCAGAGCTTTTCTTTCGGCAGGTTCAGCCACTTCTCGGAGGTCAGGAAGTTCCAGGCGTAGGTGATGGCGTCACGCTTGAAATAATCACCGAAGCTGAAGTTACCCAGCATTTCGAAGAAGGTGTGGTGACGGGCGGTATAACCGACGTTTTCCAGGTCGTTGTGCTTGCCGCCGGCACGCACGCATTTCTGGCTGCTGACGGCGCGGGTGTACGCGCGCTTTTCCTGGCCCAGGAAGCAGTCCTTGAACTGGTTCATCCCCGCGTTAGTGAACAGCAGGGTTGGGTCGTTGCCCGGAATCAAAGAGCTGGAGGCTACACGGGTGTGGCCTTGCTCTTCGAAGAAGCGAAGGAAGGCTTCACGGATTTCTGCGCTTTTCATTAGGTTCTTCCACGGAGGCTGCGGCCAAAGGCCTGTGCGAAACGTCAACAGACGAAGCGACGGCAAAGGGCCGCATTATATCGGCCCTGCGCGCGGGGTACAGCGTGTTTATACGATAGAAACGGTCAATTGGACCGCTAACGCGATCAGATGCGGGAAAACTCGACGAATGTAGCGACGACCTGCTCGATTTGCGCACGGTTGACGTCCATGTGCGTGACCATTCGCAGACGAGCGGCAGCGCTGAGCTTGACCCCGCGTGTCGCGGCGAAGGCCTTGATCGCTTCAGCCTTGTCGCCCATTTTCACGTAAACCATGTTGGTCTGCACCGGCTCGACCTCATACCCCGCCGCTCGCAGGCCTTCGGCCAGCAACTGTGCATTGGCATGGTCGTCGGCCAGGCGCTGAACATTATTATCCAGCGCATACAGCCCCGCCGCCGCGAGAATCCCGGCCTGGCGCATGCCGCCGCCGACCATCTTGCGCAAACGCCGAGCCTTGGCGATCAACTCGACCGAGCCGCACAACACCGAACCAATCGGCGCGCCCAGGCCTTTGGACAGACAAACCGACACCGAATCGAAATGCTGAGTGATCTCCCGGGCATCGACACCCAGCTTGACCGCCGCGTTGTAGAGCCGCGCGCCATCCAGATGCAGCGCCAGGCCATGCTCACGAGTGAAGCGGCGAGCCTGGGCCAGATATTCCAGCGGCAGCACCTTGCCCTGCATGGTGTTTTCCAGGGCCAGCAAACGGGTGCGGGCGAAGTGGAAGTCATCTGGTTTGATCGCGGCGGCGACTTGCGCCAGGTCCAGCGAACCATCGGCTTGCACTTCCAGCGGCTGCGGCTGGATTGAACCGAGCACCGCCGCGCCGCCACCTTCGTACTTATAGGTGTGGGCCTGCTGACCGACAATGTACTCGTCACCGCGCTCGCAGTGGGCCATCAAGCCCAGCAGGTTGCTCATGGTGCCCGTTGGAACAAACAGCGCCGCGGCAAAACCCAGTCGTGCTGCCAACTCGGCCTCCAGACGATTGACCGTCGGATCTTCGCCATAAACGTCGTCACCGGTGGCCGCATTGGCCATTGCGTCGAGCATCCCTGCGGTCGGTTGAGTGACGGTGTCGCTGCGAAGATCGATAACGCTCATGAATCTGGCCTCGGTTAACAGGGGAAAAATCCGTTTCGGAAAGGAATTACTGCGGTCATGCCGACAATTAATCAAGCCTTGGACGAGGAAAAGGCGCTTTATGCCTTCGGAAAACCCGATAGCAATCATCAGAAAGCAGCCATGCACGCCCCGTAAATATGTGTTAAAAACGCTTCGCCGCCAAACAATCTGGCGGCAAAAACGTTCTCAGGGCGGGGTGTAACTCCCCACCGGCGGTAATTGCGCGCAATGCGCATAGCCCGCGAGCGCTTGGCGACAGGCACGGCAATGGCTGTGATGGCGACAAGGTCAGCAGACCCGGTGTGATCCCGGGGCCGACGGTCATAGTCCGGATGAAGAGAGAACGGGATTGACATCAAAGGGCCGTCCGCAGCTCGTGCGAGCGTGCGTACCCTTAAATCCCATTCGATTCATAACGCCCTGTTTTTCACACAAACAGGAGTCAGAACATGCAACCCACCGCAATCGATAGCAAGAGCAAAAACCATCAGGGCGAGCGCGTCGCGTTCATCCAGGCCTGCTGGCACAAGGAAATCGTCGATCAGAGCCGTAAAGGCTTCGTCGCTGAAATGATTGCCCAGGGTTATCAGGAGTCGGACATCGATTTCTTCGAAGTCGGCGGCGCCTTTGAAATTCCGCTGCACGCCAAGTTGCTGGCCAAGTCCGGTCGTTATGCCGGCATCGTCGCCGCGGGCCTGGTGGTCGATGGCGGCATCTATCGCCACGAATTCGTCGCCCAGTCGGTGATCAGCGGCCTGATGCAGGTTCAGTTGGAAACCGAAGTGCCAGTGTTCTCGGTGGTTTTGACCCCGCACCACTTCCATGCCGGTGAAGAACATCAGAAGTTCTTCTTCGAGCATTTCGTGCATAAAGGTCAGGAAGCGGCGAAGACGTGTGCAGATACGCTGCACAAGACTCGCGCATTGCGCCGCAGCGAGCCTCGCGCGGTAGCTGTCTAAACACCGATAAAACCTGTGGGGGCGAGCTTGTGTGGCGAGGGGGCTTGCCCCCGTTGGGTCGCGAAGCGGCCCCCGGCTTGGGTTCAGACCTATCTGGATTTACGACTGCTTCGCAGCCGAACGGGGGCAAGCCCCCTCGCCACACAGGCCCGCTCCCACATTTGACGGGTGTTGTGCCTAGACCAGGTTTTCGTCGGTGGTCGGTACGATCAGGATGCCGGCGCGCAGGCCGTTCTTGACCCTGGGGTTCGGGAAGATGATCCGGGCGCCCTGCTCTTCGACGATCCAGCGGGTATTGGCAATATCCTCGGCCAGCACATAACCCACTTTCAATTCCGAAAAGTTTTCGATGTCCGCCGGCAGGTTCAGGCGGAAGTTATCGCTGTGCTTGATGACTTCCCGCGACACGCTGAACAACTGCAAGCCATCCAGCCCGTCGTCGGTCATTGGCGGCTCGGTGCCTTCGATGATCTGCTTCAGGCGGGTTTCCAGCAGACTGACGTTGACCCCTTCGTTCTGCCCGAATGGACGAGCCTTGCCCAGTTCCAGAGTGAAGGACTCGGCATCGAGCTTGTCGTAGGTGTAGGAGCTGAAGACGATGGAGGGTTTGTTCTGCAACAGCACCGCTTCCATGCCGGCGGCGCGCAAGCGAGCCAGCTCCTGGCGCGAATGCTGACGTCCTTCTTTCCAGGGGTACAGGGCGAACTGCTCGATTTTCGAGCCACGGATCGCCGTGTGCAGGTCGTAGTGCAGACGGTTGCGGTCCGGCAGGCTGAAGAACGTCGCCGCCAGCCGCTCCAGCTCACAGGCGCGCAAGGCCTCGGAACCGCTGCTTTGTTCGTGACGGCCGTTGAACAGCCGATTGACGTCCTGCTCGATGAAACGCTCACCGCGACGGATGGCCTCGGGATTGCCGAACAGGAACAGAATACGGGCGCGCGGCTTCAAGTCACCGCGGGCGATGTCATGCAACAGGCGATCGAGCAGCTCGATCGGCGCTGTTTCGTTGCCATGGATACCGGCCGACAGCAGCAGGTCCAGGCCATTGTCGCGAGCTTCAGGTGGCCGGACTTCCAGCGCACCTTCGCTCAACCAGCGCATCCGTACGCCTTCGACAGTCAGTTGAGTCTTCTCCGCCGGTTCGCGGCCGGCGAGGGTCAGTTCAAGCAGTTTGCCGAGGGCGAGCATAGAGCGGTTTCCTTAGTGGTCGTGATTGCAATCCGGGCCGTGCACGTGGTCCTCATCATCGCCGAGCTCGGCCGGTTCCATCTCCAGTTGCAGACTTACCAGATTAGTCGCCAATGGGCGCAGCAGCAGGTTCGCGTATTCAGCGTCACCCTCTTCGACGTCCACGCCGATCAGCAACTGGCCACGGCCGTCCTGCTGGATCCACAGCTCTTTGCCTTGCCACAGGACCGCGACGCGGGTGCAGGAAGTTTCCAGTTGCGTGCCGTCGGTGTCTTCAAGGATCAGCTGCAGGGTATCGCTCATGTATTTACACTCTCGTCTGGAGATATCAATTGATCTGGAATGGATAAACCGCGCCCAGTTTAAGGATTTGCGTCAGTTCATCCAGTGCCGTCCGGCACTCAAGCAACAATTGCGGGTCCGCCAGATCGTTTTCGGTCATGCGGTCGCGGTAGTGCTTTTCGACCCACTCGGTCAATGTGCCGTACAACGGAGCCGTCATGATAACCCCTTGGTTGACGGCCGCCAGCTCGGTTTCGTTGAGGGCGACGCGCAACCGCAGGCAAGCCGGGCCGCCGCCATTCTGCATGCTCTGCTTGAGATCGAACACTTTCACTTCGCGGATCAGGCCGCCAGAGCTGGTCAGGCCTTGCAGGTACTGCCAGACGCGTTCGTTGCCATGGCATTCTTCCGGCACGATCAACAACATGGAGCCGTCAGGACGCGACAGCAGTTGGCTATTGAACAGGTAGGAACGAACGGCGTCTTCCACGGTGACCGCGGAACGCGGTACGCAGATCGACTGAAATTTCCCACCGACTTTTGCCAGTTTGCCTTGCAACTCAGCGAGCATCTGGTCGGTGTCGAGGAAGGCGTCCTCGTGATAGAACAGCACCTCGCCGTTGCCCACGGCGATCACGTCGTTATGGAACACGCCCTGATCAATCACCGAAGGGTTCTGCTGGGCGTAGACCACGCCGTCATCGCTCAAGCCGTGCAGGCGAGCGACGGCCTGGGAGGCTTCGAGGGTCTGGCGCGCCGGGTACTTCTGCGGGGACGGATAACGGGTGTCGAACGCGCTGCGACCGAACACGAAAAACTCGACGCCGGCTTCGCCGTAGTCACGGCAGAAACGGGTGTGGTTGGCCGCGCCTTCGTCACCGAACTGCGCCACGGCCGGCAACGCGGCGTGGTGAGCAAAGTGTTTCTGGTCAGCGAACATCGCGCCCAGCACGCGACTGGTGGTCGGGTGCTCGATGCTGCGGTGGTATTTGCAGTTCAGGTTAGCGGCGGTGAAATGCACACGACCGTCGGCGGTGTCGGCACTCGGGCTGACCGTGGCGGCGTTGGCCACCCACATGCTCGACGCCGAGCAACTGGCAACCAGTAGCGGCATTGCGTCTTTGGCGGCTTGCTCGATCACTTGCGCGTCGGTGCCACTGAAACCCAAGCGACGCAGGGCGGCTACGTCAGGGCGCTCCTGTGGTGCGAGCACGCCTTGCTGAAAGCCCATATCCATCAGCGCTTTCATTTTCGCCAGACCTTGCAGCGCGGCTTCCTTCGGGTTCGAGGATTGCTGGCTGTTGCTCTGGGAGGCGACGTTGCCGTAGGACAGGCCACCGTAGTTATGGGTCGGCCCCACTAGACCGTCAAAATTGACTTCATAGGATTTCATCAGCGAGGCTCCACGAGAATCTGTTGTTATAGGCTTCAGTAACTAACTGTTCAGTGCGACCGAGTCGCGGCCATCGCGGGCAAGCCTCGCTCCTACAGGTTTTGCACAATCCCGTAGGAGCGAGGCTTGCCCGCGAATGGGCGTTACGACATGCGCACGCCGGGCGTAAGGGCCGCTGGCAAGGTCAGGCTCGGGGTTTCCAGCGAGGCCACCGGGTACGCGCAGTAATCCGCCGCGTAGTAGGCACTGGCGCGGTGGTTGCCCGAGGCACCGACGCCGCCGAATGGCGCGCTGCTCGCAGCACCGGTCAGCTGCTTGTTCCAGTTGACGATACCAGCACGGCTTTCCAGCCAGAACTGCTGATAACGCGCTTCGGAATCCGACAGCAGGCCGGCCGCCAGACCATAAGCTGTGTCGTTGGCTTCAGCGATCGCCGCTTCAAAATCAGCGTAGCGGATCACTTGCAGCAGCGGACCGAACAGCTCTTCGTCAGGACGATCGGCAACCGCAGTCACGTCCAGAATGCCAGGGGTCAGCAAGGCAGCCTGAGCCTGAGGCTGAGTCATTTCCAGCAGCGCCACGGCGCCATTGGCCAACAGATGCTCTTGCGCTTCCATCAGGGCTTTCGCAGCGCCGAGGGAAATCACCGAGCCCATGAACGGCGCTGGTTGCTGATCGAACGCACCGACGTCAATGGTTGAGCTGACCGCCACCAGACGCGCCAGCAGCGTATCGCCCCAGGCGCCTTGCGGCACCAGCAAGCGACGGGCGCAGGTGCAACGCTGGCCGGCAGAAATGAACGCCGACTGAATGATGGTGTAAACGGCCGCATCGAGATCAGCGACCTGATCCACCACCAGCGGGTTGTTACCGCCCATTTCCAGCGCGAGGATTTTGTCTGGACGACCGGAAAACTGCTTGTGCAGATGATTGCCGGTACGGCTGGAACCGGTGAAGAACAGACCGTCGATGCCCGGGTTCGCCGCCAGGGCGATACCGGTTTCGCGAGCACCTTGCAGCAGGTTCAGCACGCCGGCCGGCAGACCGGCTTCGATCCAGCACTTGACCGTCAGTTCGGCGACTTTCGGTGTCAGTTCGCTGGGCTTGAACAGCACACTGTTACCGGCCAGCAGCGCCGGCACGATGTGACCGTTCGGCAAGTGACCGGGGAAGTTGTAAGGACCGAACACCGCCACCACGCCGTGCGGCTTGTGACGCAATACGGCGGAGGCGTCGCCCAACGGGCCGCTCTTCTCGCCGGTGCGTTCGCGGTAGCTCTGTACCGAGATGGCAATCTTGTTGACCATGCTGGTGACTTCAGTCGCCGCTTCCCACAAGGGTTTGCCGGTTTCTTCACCGATGGTGCGAGCCAGTTCGTCGGCGTGATTCTTCAGCGCGGCGGCAAAAGCTTCCAGTACGCTGATGCGCTCTTCCAGGGTACGACGGGCCCAGCCCGGGAACGCCTGACGCGCGGCTTGCACGGCCGACTCGACCTGAGCGGCAGTGGCGCCTTCGCCGGCCCACAGCACTTGCTGGGTCACCGGGTTCACCGATTGAAAGCTTTCACCCTGGCCAGCCAGCCATTCACCGGCGATGTATAACGAATTCATTATTTCGACTCCCGAGCTGCAGACAACGGAACGGCGCGTACTTGATCGCCAGCGTTGAGTTGAAGACGTTTGGCGGTCAGCGGATCAACCACCAGCGTGCCAGCGGCGAAGCGTGCTGGCGCGGCAGTGATCCGGCAGTCTTCGCGCTTGCGGTTATGGATCAGGAACGGCGTGGCGTCATCACCCGGGGTGCCGATGGCCAGCACCAGCGCCTGGCTGTCGCGCACCGCGCGGATCTTGGCGGTTTCGCACTCCACCGCAGGGCCTGCGTCGAAGATGTCGACGTAGCCTTGGTAACTGAAACCTTCACTCTTGAGCATCGCCAGGGCCGGCTCGGTGTCCGGATGAACCTGGCCAATCACGTTGCGCGCGTCTGGCGACAGGAAGCAGGTGTACAGCGGGAATTTCGGCATCAGTTCGGCGATGAACGCCTTGTTGCCCACGCCAGTGAGGTAATCGGCCTGGCTGAATTCCATCTTGAAGAAATGCCGGCCCAGGCTTTCCCAGAACGGCGAACGCCCGGCTTCGTCGGACATGCCGCGCATTTCAGCGATGATCTTGTTGCCGAACAGTTGCGGGAACTCGGCGATGAACAGCAGCCGCGCCTTGGCCAGCATGCGACCGTTGAGGCCACTGCGGTAATCGGCGTGCAGGAACAGCGAGCACAGTTCAGAGTTGCCGGTCAGGTCGTTGGCCAGGAACAGCGTCGGAATTTCGCGGTAGATATTCAGCTCTTGCGAGGCGCTGACCGTCAGGCCCACCCGGAAGTTGTACCAGGGCTCACGCAGGCCGACGGCGCCGGCAATCGCGGAAATACCCACCACGCGGCCATTGTCGTCTTCGAGTACGAACAGGTAGTCCGCATCGCCCCGCCCGGCGTCGCCGCGGAAGGTTTTTTCGGCCCAGCCAACCCGATGGGCCAGACGCTCTTCGTTGGCCGGCAAGGTGGTAAGGCCAGTGCCGGTGCTGCGGGCCAGGTCGATCAGAGCGGGTAAATCGCTACTGCGTACGGGACGAACGATCATGCTATCTCCTCAAACGGGCCGCTTGCGCCACCCGCGAAATTTCGCTGCTTTCCAGACATTTCTCTCCAGGAAGCAGGCGTCAAACCGCCACCAGGCGCACGCTGGCACCTTCACCGACGCCCAAGGCTTCGGCCGCTTCAAGATCCAGGGTCACGGGTTTGCCCGGCGCGTAATCGAGCTCAAGCAACACAGCGCGGTAATCCTGCAACTGGGCGTTGGCCACCAAATACTGACGACCGGCGCCTTTGACCGGCTCACCGATTTTCACCGGGACCACACGGCTCTGGGCGATCGAACGGATCCCCGAGACGCGGGCATGCAGAGTCGGGCCACCATCGAAAATATCGATGTAGTGATCAGTCTCGAAGCCTTCGCGCATCAGGATGTCGAAGGTGATTTGCGCCCGCGGGTGCACCTGGCCCATCGCCTCTTGAGCGGAGTCCGGCAGCAACGGCACGTAGATCGGGTAATGCGGCATCAGCTCGGCGAGGAACGTGCGGCTCTTCAAACCGCACAGACGCTCGGCTTCGGCGTAGTTGAGGTCGAAGAAGTTGCGACCGATGGCATCCCAGAACGGCGAATCGCCATTTTCGTCGCTGTAACCGACGATCTCGGTCACCACGGAATCGGCAAAGCGCTCCGGATGGCTGGCCACGAACAACAGACGGCCACGGGAGTTGAGCTCCGCCCAAGGCGTGCCCACCAACTCCCTCTGCACGTAGAAACTGGTCAGCAAGCTGTTGCCGGTCAGGTCGTGGCACTGGGAGAGCACGTGGATCTTGTTGTGAATCTTCAGCTCGCGGGAGGCGTGCACGAACGTTTCGTTTCGAAAACTGTAGAACGGCTCGGAATAACCGGCCGAGGCAACGATGGCCGAACAACCGACCAACTTACCAGTGGCGGTGTCTTCGAGGACGAAGAAATAGCTCTCTTCACCGTTGAAGCTCACTTCGGCGGCGAACGAGGCTTCGCTTGCGGCGATCTTGTCGCTAAGGCGTTCAACGTCATCCGGCAAGGAAGTGACACCAATCGGGCTGTCCGCAGCCAGACGCTGTACCTCGCCCAGATCAGCCATTTGCGCGGGGCGCATCACCAGCATGGTGTCACTCCTTTCTTAACATCAGGTTGGCGAATTGCGCCAACTCGGGGAAAAAAATGCCGGGCAGGCCCGGCACAGGAAATAATCTCAACGCCTATCTATTACGATAGGCGCTGAGGAGCACTGTATGAATCAGGCTTGCGTCAGCTTGGCCACGGCGCGTTCGAAGCGGTCCAGACCGGCATCGATATCGGCGTCTTCAACCACCAGGCTTGGAGCAAAACGAATCACGTCCGGGCCGGCTTGCAGAATCATCAGGCCTTCACGCTCGGCGGCGTTGAAGATGTCCTTGGCCTTGCCTTTCCAGGCGTCGCTCAGCACGCAACCGAGCAGCAGGCCCAGGCCACGAACCTGAGTGAAAAGGCCGTATTTCTCGCCGATCTGCTCAAGACGGGTCTTGAACTTGTCGTGCTTGGTTTTGACACCGTTCAGCACTTCGGGCGTGTTGATCACATCGATCACTGCTTCAGCGACAGCACACGCCAGCGGGTTGCCGCCGTAAGTGGTGCCATGGGTGCCGACAACCAGATGTTTAGCCAGGTCTTCAGTGGTCAGCATCGCTGCGATCGGGAAACCGCCGCCCAGGCTCTTGGCACTGGTCAGGATGTCCGGGGTCACGCCGTAATGCATGTAGGCGAACAGCTCACCGCTGCGGCCCATGCCGGTCTGGACTTCGTCGAAGACCAGCAGCGCGTTGTGCGCATCGCACAGTTCACGGGCGCCTTGCAGGTAAGACAGCTCGGCCGGCAGTACGCCGCCTTCGCCCTGGATCGGCTCCAGCACCACCGCGCAGGTCTTGTCGGAAACAGCGGCTTTCAGCGCGGCCAGATCGTTGTAAGGCACGTGGGTGATGCCGGTGATCTTCGGACCGAAACCGTCGGAATACTTCGACTGGCCACCAACGTTCACGGTGAACAGGGTACGGCCGTGGAAGCTGTTGAGCGCGGCAACGATTTCGTACTTCTCGGTACCGAAACGGTCATGGGCCACGCGACGGGCCAGCTTGAAAGCGGCCTCGTTGGCTTCGGCGCCGGAGTTGCAGAAGAACACACGATCGGCAAACGTGGCGTCGACCAGCTTATGGGCCAGGCGCAAGGCCGGCTCATTGGTGAACACGTTGGACACGTGCCACAGCTTGTTCGCCTGTTCGGTCAATGCAGCGACCAGCGCCGGGTGCGCGTGGCCCAATACGTTAACGGCAATCCCGCCGGCGAAGTCGATCAGCTCGCGGCCAGACTGGTCCCAAACACGGGAACCGGCGCCACGCACAGGAATGAAAGCGGCAGGCGCATAGTTGGGAACCATTACCTGGTCAAAATCGGCGCGTTCTACCGCAGCGTGCTCAACGGACATCGGAGTCTCCTGATGAGGAACACTCGCCTGAAACTGGCGAGCGATGAGGGGATTGTAAGGACAGTTTTCAGCCCGGCCTTGCCGCCAAGCGACAACTTCTTATAGCGCAAACACCGGTTTTGCCCGGGTTTACGGCAATGCGACAAATACCGTCGCAAAGGCGCAGTTTAAACTGTCGACACAGGTTATAGGCAGGGTTGTCGGACAGTGCGGTAATTATGTACCGCACCAGACACATCATGATCTGTTTTGCTGGCGGCCAATCAAAACGCTAAGGGAATAGCGCATGAGCCGATACGAAAATGATCGCCCTTCCACTGTCGCCGTCAGTGAATCCGCCACACAACCGGACGATCACTACCATCACCTGTTCAATAATCTGCCGAGCTGGGTATTAGAAGCCTCGCCTGGTACACGTAGCGCCCTCAAACAAGCCTCGCTTGCGGTGCCGGACTGGCATGGCACCGCGACGCCGTCGCAACATGAATCGCTGAAAAAACTCAGCCAGGAACACTGGACCCATCGAAATCGCCTGGATTCGATGCTGTCGAAGCTGCAAAACGCACGAGACTTTGCCGAACCCCTTTTGAGCGCTTCCCTGAAAACCCGGTTTGACCTGGCACTGGATGTCAAAACCACTTTCCTGCGCCTCTACACGCCTCAAACAGTGCCCGCATTCGGGATCAAGACGGGTGCTGCGCGTACCTGGACCGTCTCGCTGCTCGACGCCTGCCTTCATAATTTTCAGGAATCGGAAACCGCAGCGGATGCTTATGAGTCCGCCTCGACGTTCATCACCGCACCGTCGCCCACAGGGCAGTTCGAGACACTGCCGATGGTCAAGCAGAAACTCACTGTCGTAGCCTTTGCCCTGTTGTGCCGGGAACTGGATATCGGCGCCCAGTACACCACTTACCTTAAAGACAATCTGGGGCTGACCAACCCGGTGGCCGCTGCGGTGCTGAAATCGAAGGTGATCAGTTCGTACAAAACCGCACTCAAATCCGCACTGCAAATGGCGCACATCCGTCGCGACATTCCAGAGGACGCCCGTCTCTCGATCCTGCGCATTGTGGAAGGACGTTCGGGCGCGCGACTGGATGGTCAGCCGCTTTATTGTCACGACCTGACAATAATGTCCTCCTCACTGACCGGCATCGTCATGTTCACGCCGAAGCTTGACCGGGCACGCAAGGCAACGCGGGTCATCGCCTACATCCCGGACGATCCGGAGCATCCTCTCAAGCAATACCCAGACACACTGGCGTTCCTGAACGAGCTAACCCGCAAGCTGCGCGCTCCCGCTTACCAAACGTTCTTCAGTCGCTTCGTCGACCACAAAGAAAGGGGACATTTTTTTGCTGATCTCAATCGTCGCCTACAGAGCGTAACCTGGCACCCACACCAGCATGGTGACCCAATGCCGAGTTGGCGCGAAACACCCATCGACAGGCCCAACCTCCGGTTTTCGATGACCCCGTTCAGAGCGAACCTGTGGAACCATCTCCATCAGCGGCAACTGAACAAGATCCTCAACGACGCCAGCACGCTCGCCGTCTCCACCGCCTCTGCCGACCGAAACGCACGGTGGGCATTGTGGGATGCCTTCAGCAAAGTGGCCTCGACACTGCTTGAAATCGCGACATTTGTTGCGTTGCCTTTTGTTCCGTTTCTTGGCGAATTGATGCTGGCCTATATGGCCTACCAGTTACTCGACGAGACCTTCGAAGGCATCGTGGACCTGGCCATAGGGCTGAAAACAGAAGCCCTGGGGCACTTGATGACGTTCGCCGAAACAGTGGTCCAGATAGGCACCTTCGCAGTGGGCGGCGCCATCGCTGCCGGCGCCTTCAGTCGCCTGCTTTCGCGCGAAGCTGTTGAGCTTATCGCCCCATTCAAACCCATCACGACACCTGAGGGAAAAACCCGTTACTGGAAGCCGAATCTCACACCTTACGAACAAACACTCAGTTTGCCCGAAGGATCAAAACCCGATCAGCTTGGCCTCTATCGTCACGGGGGCAAGACACTGCTGCCACTGGAAGAAAAACTGTATGCCGTGAAACCTGATCACACGTCGGGTGCATTTCAAATTGAGCATCCGAACCGGGCCGATGCTTATCAGCCGACTCTGCTGCATAACAACCACGGCGCCTGGCATACAGAGCTGGAACAACCGTTGAACTGGGACCGGGAAAAGGTCATGCGTCGCCTCGGCCATAGTGTTGAATCGTTCAGCAGCGCCGAGCGCGAGCAAATCCTGCGGATCAGCGGTTACCACGACAACGTAGTGCGTGAAACGCATGTCGAGCGGTATCGCCCGCCTTCGCTGCTGACAGACACGATCAAGCGCTTCAGGATCAATCGGGACATTGAAACCTTTATCGAACAGATCGGCAGCGACCAACCCGAGGACTATCGAAAGGCCGATCCGGCCATGCAATATCTACTGCTGAGCCGGTACGACTCATGGCCTGTCGACACGCCTGTGTCGGCACTGGAAACCCAAACGCAAACACTCCGAAAGCAGACTGCGGATCTCGCCCTGAGGTACCGCAAATCGCTGTTCGAAATGCTCTACCGCGCAAAGGAAAAAACGGATAGCCCGCCAGTTCAGCGACTGCTCGACGACGTGCAGGGACTACCAACCGATATTGCACAAGAGTTGGTGAGCAATGCCACCGGCACCGAATTACGGCAGTTGCACAGCAACCGCATCCCCCAACGCCTCAAGGACGCGGCACAAAAAGCCATGGAAGCCGTACGCGCAACCCGAGCCTGTGAAGGCCTTTATTCCGAAGCTCTGGAAACCACCGATACCCATCGACTGGCCTTACATAGCCTGAACTCATTACCCAACTGGCCTGACGAGCTGCGTATCGAAGTGAGGGATTATTCCCATGACGGGACCCTGCGTGACAGCATTGGTCAGCCCGATGCGCCGACACTTAAAACGCTGGTGCGTGCCGAAGACTGGACCTACCAGATTCACCAGGACAGTGAATCAGTACCCGGTGATTTCTATCAGACCCTCTTTCAGGCGCTGCCGGATGCACAACGCAATGCACTGAGCCCTTCGCCTGGAGACGCCCGGACATTCAAACAACGCATCGTCGAGCACGCTCTGGAGCAACCGGCATTACGCGCACTGTTCGCAAAAAATCCCCATCGCAAACCCTACTATGACCCCACCACCATGCGCCTGCCCGGTGGCACGCAGGGCTATAGTCGAGCTAACCGCGAGACACCTACGCTTAATGACCGGGTTCGAGATGTTTACCCCAACCTGTCTCAAGAGCAATTGCAGTCCATAGTCCAGGCATTGCAGAGTCACCCCGATGGCGCTCGCGTTGAACTCTCACGCCTGAATAGAGAGCTGATCCAACTGCATCAGGATCTGGGCACCTGGATAAACGAGACGCCCACTGCTCATCCTGAAACCGGACTCCCTCTCAGTGAGCTGGATCAACAAGCTGAGAGAAACAATCGCAAGTTGCTGGCTCAGGAAATCCAGCGCAGTTGGCGGCGACAGACCGAACGGGACTTCGACGCACTGGATGAGACTAGCCGGTATACGCTCAGGTTTGCAGAGCCGATAATTGGTGACTTGCCGTCAATAAATGCAGATTTTGCTCATGTGTCGCTGCTATCCCTGGAGGGCAACCATACCGTGCAGGGTATTCCAGTGTTTCTACAGCGATTCAGTGGATTGCGCCGCTTGGAGTTACGCCGTTTTTCCCTGACCACCCTCCCCGACGCCATCCCCCGAATGACAGACCTTCACGCCCTGGTTCTAAGCGATTGCGGCATCAGGATTGACGCGGCCACATGGTCGAAACTGACCTCATTGAAGAAGCTCGCCTCGCTGGATCTTTACAAGAATCCGTTTGAAACCGCACCCCGCATCGACACAATGAGCGAACTGACTCACCTGGATCTGAGCGCCACCGACCTGTCCGAAATTCCGGCCGGCGTCCTGCAACACCCAAGGCTCGACACCCTTCTGCTGACGAACAACCGTATCAGCGAGTTGCCTGCCGGGTTGTTCGAGAGCTCGTTGTACAACAAGCGTGGCATACACCTCACGCACAATCCGGTTTCCAACAGAGCCCGGGAACTGATCAAGCGACACCACTTCGATACCGCTTACGACATGTCCGTCTATGCCCCCGAGGCGGACATTGATCGCGTCACTGCGCTATACCCCGGCATGGACGTCGAGCAAGCGAGTCAGTTTGTCTACGAATTGCCGGGCACGCTGGAGGAAGGCCGCGCCTATCTGGCACGTCTTGAAGAAGAACTTGCTCAATTGAGAAATGATTTGTCTGTCTGGACCGCCGACGCTCCGGACCGGCACCCCGTTACGGGCACGCTCTTCACCGCCAATCAACTGGCTGTCGAACAAGCCAACCGTGACCAATTCAAACAGCTTCTTGAGAGGTGCTGGCAGCATGAATCCGAACTGGATGATTTCAACGACGCACTTGAGCCCACGTTCGAGCTCACATTCCAATCCATCATCAACGGAGACCTGCCGAGCCTGAGAGCCGACTTCAACCATGTGTCGGCGCTGGAACTTCGGGGTGCCAACGGTGCGCCCCGTATCGGGCGCTTTCTGGATTCCTTCCCCAACCTTAAAAGCCTCAGGCTGCGCGAGTGCTACCTGGGCAACATTCCTGATGCGGTATTCAAGATGAGTCAACTGAGATCGTTGTCATTGCCCGACTGCTACATCAGTTTGTCACCGGAGTCGACAAACGCATTAGCGGGAATGGAACAGCTTGAGTATCTCGATCTGGGCCACAACCCTCTGGGGCAAACACTGGACCTGAGCCAGATGCCGAGTCTGGCGACCGTCCTGCTTAACGACACCGGCATCACCGAAATACCACATGGCCTGTTACAACTGACTGAACTGGATTGGGCAGACCTGAGCGAAAACGCAATCACCGAAGTCCCCAGTGACATTCTGGAAATGCCATTGGACATCGCGGAGAACATTAGCCTGAGAGGCAATCCGCTTTCCGAGGAGAGCCTGTTACGGCTGATCGACTACTTTGAAGGCACGGGTGCGGATTTCGGCGTGGAAGCAGTCATCAATCGAGGCGAAATGGAGATTTCATCCTCCGACAGCTCCGCGATGGACGAGTAACACAGCCTTCAGCTCCGAGCGTGGAGCACTTGTTCACCCGCGCTCGGACGGCACCGACGACAACTCGAAAGGGCTGCTGCTGCGCCGCTGGTTGCGATCTTCCCTCGGCGTAGCGCCGAAGAAGTTGCGGTAGGCACTGGAGAAATGCGGCCCTGAAGAGAAGCCACACGACAGGCCGATCTGGATGATCGACTTGCTGGTTTGCATCAACATCTGCCGGGCCTTGTTCAGGCGCAGTTCCAGGTAATACTGGCTCGGCACGCGGTTGAGGTATTGCTTGAAGATCCGCTCCAGCTGCCGACGCGATACGCACACATGCTGAGCGATTTCGTCGGTGGTCAGCGGCTCTTCGATGTTGGCTTCCATCAGCAACACCGCCTGGGTGAGCTTCGGATGGCTGGAACCCAAGCGGTTCTGCAATGGAATACGCTGGCGCTCGCCGCCCTCGCGAATGCGTTCGACCACCAATTCTTCCGACACCGCACCGGCCAGTTCGGCGCCGTGATCACGGGCCAGCACGGCCAGCAACAGGTCGAGCACCGACATGCCGCCGCACGCGGTCAAGCGATCACGATCCCAGTCGAACAGGTGACTGGTGGCAATCACCTTCGGGAAACGCTCGGCGAAATCGTCCTGCCAGCGCCAATGCACGGCAGCGCGATAACCGTCGAGCAAACCCAATTGCGCCAATGGGTAAACACCGGCGGACAATCCGCCGATCACACAACCGGCGCGCACCAGTTGTTTCAACGCACTGCTGAGCGGCGGCGCGAGAGAAGTCGGCGGCTCATCGGCGAGCAGGAACAGTTTCTGAAAGTTTTCGAGCTTGCCGGCCCATGGCTCACCGGGCAGTTGCCAGGCGCCGTCGGTCGGCGGTTCGGCCTGCAAAAACGACAATTCGTAAACAACGTCCGGGTGCACACGCTGGGCAACACGCAAGGCCTCCTCAGCCAGCGCAAGCGTCAGAGCTTTAGTGCTGGGCCAAATCAGGAAACCAATTCGATGGGCAGTCATGGCGGGCAATCCGAAACGAAGACAGTGTTAAAGCCGAAGGCGGCTGCAACCAAATTAGACCATCTGGCGCGCGGTGCGCAGCATGACCTAATTTGGTGCGTAACGGGAGCGATTACTTGAGGCTGCCCGAGAGGAATTGTTGCAGGCGTTCCGACTGCGGATTGACCAGCACTTCGCGCGGGTTGCCGCTTTCTTCGACGACGCCTTTGTGCAGGAACACCAGCTGGTTCGACACTTCACGGGCAAAGCCCATTTCGTGCGTCACCACCACCATGGTCCGGCCTTCCTGTGCCAGGGCCTGCATGACTTTCAGCACGTCACCGACCAATTCGGGGTCGAGGGCCGAGGTCGGTTCGTCGAACAGCATCACCTCAGGCTCCATCGCCAGCGCACGGGCAATCGCCACACGCTGTTGCTCGCCACCGGACATGTGCCCTGGGTAGGCGTCCTTACGATGAGCCACGCCGACCTTGTTCAGGTAGTGCTCGGCTTTCTCGCGGGCTTCGGCCTTGGACACACCGAGTACATGCACCGGCGCTTCCATAATGTTTTCCAGCGCAGTCATGTGCGACCACAAGTTGAAATGCTGGAACACCATCGACAGGCGCGAACGCATGCGTTGCAGCTGTTTCGGGTCGGCGGCTTTCAGCGCGCCGTCCTTGTTGGCAACCAGTTTCAACTCTTCGTTGTTGAGCAGAATCTTGCCCGCGTGCGGCTGCTCGAGCAGGTTGATGCAACGCAGGAAAGTACTTTTGCCGGAGCCACTGGAGCCGATGATGCTGATCACATCGCCAGCCGCCGCTTTCAGGGACACGCCCTTGAGCACTTCGTGACTGCCATAGCGTTTATGCAGGTCTTGGACTTCAAGTTTGTACATGCGGTCGGTTCTCACAAAAACAGTCAGTCAGTCGTTGAGCAAGCGCCCGTGACGCAGCGCTTCGCGCCCCGCCACCTTGGCCAGCCAGAAACCGGGTTGGGCGTAACGCAGCCGTTCAATGGCAAACAGCACCCCGGACGTACCAGCACACACCGTGCTGACCCGATCCGCCAGCGGATCGATCACTTCAAAAATCTCGTCGCCGGCTTCAACCCATTCACCGGGTTTACGCAGAAAACTCAGCACGCCAGGATGCGGCGCGAACAGCAATTCGGTGCCTTCGAACGGCATGCCTTCGCACGCGTCTTGCGCAGGCTTGGGCCATTCACCGCCGATCAAGCCTTGCTCGGCGAGGAACGCCAGAATGCCTTCGGCGTGAGCCTTTGCTTCAGCGCGACCGGTATCGGCCTGACCACCCAGTTCGATGGTCGTCGCCAGGCAGGCCAGTGGAATCTGCGCATCCGGGAACAGACGCGACAAACGCAGCCACGGCAGCGAGCACGCTTCGTCAAAGGAACTGCCGCCGGAATCTTCCGCCAGCAGGCCGACCTTGACGTTCAAGTGCGCAGCCAGTGAACGCCAGTGCGACCAGTGTTGCGGCAAGGCGTACATGTGCAGCGCCGCTTCGCAATCGCAATGCAGATCCAGCACCACATCGGCGGTGCAGGCATGGCTGAGCAAGATGCGCTGCATGCCTTGCAACTGGCTGCTCGCCTCTGGCAAAGCCGCCAGGTGATCGCTCATGGCTTGGCGGATGAGTCGAATATTGGCATGCGGATCATCACCCAGATGCCCATCGAGTTCGGCGGCCACCGGCGCACTGAGTTCGACGAAATCCCGGTTGAAGTTCTTACCGCTGCCCGCTTCGAAACGCCCCTGATGATTGCCTTGCAGCAATTGCCCCAGGCCCAATGGATTGGCCACCGGCACCAGTTCGATCACACCGTTGAGCAAGCCTTGGGCTTCGAGTTCGGTCAGGCGCTTTTTCAGCTCCCAGGCCGTGCGCATCCCCGGCAATTCATCGGCGTGCAGACTGGCCTGGATGTAGGCCTTACGCTCGCCAGCGCCGAAGCGGAACACCGAGATCCGGCGTTCACTGCCCAGGTGGCTCCACGGCAAAGCATGATCGATACGTTCCATATCAATGCTTCCGCGGGGCCAGATAGCCCAGCCAGCGGTGTTCGGCCATTTTGAACAGGCGCACCAGAATGAACGTCAGGCACAGGTAGAACGCGCCGGCGGTGATGTAGGCTTCGAACGGCAAGTAGAACTGAGCGTTGACCGTGCGCGCGGCACCGGTGATGTCGATCAGGGTCACGATCGACGCCAGACTGGTGGTCTGCAGCATCATGATCACTTCGTTGCTGTACTGCGGCAGCGCCCGGCGCAGGGCCGATGGCAGCAGGATCCGCTTGTACATCTTGATTCGCGACATGCCCATGGCCTTGGCCGCTTCGATCTCGCCGTTCGGCGTGGCGCGCAGGCTGCCGGCGATGATTTCGGCGGTGTAGGCGCTGGTGTTGATCGCGAAGGCCAGGCACGCACAGAACGAGGCACTGGACAGCCATGGCCAGAGGAAGCTTTCACGTACTGTTTCGAATTGCGCCAGACCGTAGTAGATCAAAAACAGCTGCACCAGCATCGGCGTGCCGCGGATCACGTAGGTGAACAACCAGGCACTCATGTTGACCAGCGGCTGCTTGGAGACGCGCATCAGCCCCAGCGGCAATGCCGCCAGCAAACCGAAGAACAGCGACAGCGCGAGCAGTTTGAGGGTGGTCACCAGCCCGCCAAAGTACAGCGGCAAGGCATCCCAAATGACGTTGTAGTCGAAGATCATAGCTCAGCCGCCCTTACGCCTACCGAGTAGCGCTTCTCAAGATGACGCAATGCCAGCAACGAGACGCTGGTGATCACCAGGTACATCGCCGCCACTGCGAGGAAGAAGGTGAAAGGCTCACGGGTAGCGTCTGCCGCCTGCTTGGCCTTGAACATCATGTCTTGCAGACCCACCACCGAAATCAGCGCCGTAGCCTTGGTCAGTACCAGCCAGTTGTTGGTGAAACCCGGAATCGCCAGGCGAATCATCTGCGGCACCAACACCCGGAAGAACACCTGAAAACTGCTCATGCCGTACGCCATGCCGGCTTCTGCCTGACCCTTGGGGATCGCCATGAACGCGCCACGGAAGGTTTCCGACAGGTACGCACCGAAGATGAAACCCAGGGTACCGATACCGGCGGCCAACGGGTTCAGGTCGATGTAGTCGTCATAGCCGAGCATCGGCGCAACGCGGTTGAGCAGGTCCTGGCCGCCGTAGAAAATCAGCAGGATCAGCACCAGATCGGGAATACCGCGGATCACCGTGGAATACAGATCGCCCAGCCAGGCCAGCCAGCGCACCGGCGACAGACGCAGCGCAACGCCGATCAGCCCCAGGACGATGGCCAGGGCCATGGACGACAAGGCGAGCTGAAGCGTCAGCCATGCGCCATCGAGGATGACAGCCCCGTAGCCTTTCAACATGATTCAGGTCCTCGAAAGTTGGGATGAAAAAATGGCGCAAACCTCAGAGATCCTGTTGCTTGCGCCATTTCGGACTTGTTGCGGGGACGATTACTTGCCGTAGATATCGAAGGCGAAGTATTTGTCCTGGATTTGCTTGTACTTGCCGTTCTCGCGAATGGCCGCGATCGCGGTGTTGATCTTGTCTTTCAGCGCGTCGCCCTTGCGAACCGCGATCCCTACGCCGTCGCCGAAGTATTTGACGTCGGTGAAGGCCGGGCCAACGAAGGCGAAGCCCTTGCCGGCGTCGGTTTTCAGGAAGCCGTCATCCAGCAGGGTAGCGTCTGCCACGGTGCCGTCGAGGCGACCGGCGGCCACGTCGAGGTAGATTTCGTTCTGCGAACCGTAAGGCTTGATCTCGGCACCCAGCGGGGCCAGGACTTCGCGAGCGAAACGCTCGTGGATCGAACCACGTTGCACGCCGATGTTCTTGCCCTTCAGCTCAGACAGGTTTTCGCTGACCTGAGTGCCGGCCTTCATGACCAGGCGAGCCGGGGTGTTGTAGTACTTGTTGGTGAAGTCCACGGACTTCTTGCGGTCTTCAGTGATCGACATGGACGACAGGATCGCGTCGATCTTGCGCACTTTGAGTGCAGGGATCAGGCCGTCGAACTCTTGCTCGACCCACTGGCACTTGACCTTCATCTCTTCGCACAGGGCGTTGCCGATGTCGTAGTCGAAACCCACGATGCTGCCGTCCGGTGCTTTGGAGGCGAACGGAGGGTAAGCCGCTTCGATACCGATTTTCAGAGGTTTTTCATCGGCGAATGTCGGCAGGGACAGCACGGACAGTGCCAGGGCGCCAAGCAGCACGAGTTTCTTCATCTTGGGACTCCATCGGTAAAGGGCAAAAACGGCAGAGTGAGCGACAGCCCAATATGCGAATGGTTAAACCAAAAAGCGGTGCTGCGTCCTAGGAACCGTGCGCTGATTTCAACGCAGGCAACGACGAGCGAGTGATTGGCATTCTAACGACAGGCCAGAAGCCGATATTTCTTCAATGCGACAACAAATTACAGAAGCACCGAGAATGCCGCTTGGGCACGTTGACAGCCCTGCAATTTCATGCAAGAGCAAAAGACAGTGAACCGATCTATGTTGCAAATTGCGGGCCTATTATTGGCAAACCCTTCTAATCCAGCAAGCACAGCGTGGTGTCTAATTTTTTATGCAAGGTTCAGAGGCCCTGAAACGGGGCTTTGCGTTTCCCTATGCCTCGTTATCGGGCGAGCGGTTACACATTCAGTTACTTGAAGGGTGATGGGTAACAGTAGGAAATGGCCCACGGTGGAAGCCGATAATTATTGGTTGAAGATCAACAGCAAAGGATCGCAGCCTTCGGCAGCACCTACAGCTGGAATGCGATCTCTGTAGGAGCTGCCGAAGGCTGCGATCTTTTGATCTTCAACAACAAAAAGCCCCACCAGACTCAACACCTGGCAGGGCTTCGATGACTCCGAATGCTACTTACGCAACATTCATGGTCTTGTGCGTATCAATCAAATGCTGCACCACTCCCGGATCGGCCAGGGTGGAGATATCGCCCAACCCGTCGTATTCCGCCGTGGCGATCTTGCGCAGAATCCGGCGCATGATCTTGCCCGAGCGGGTTTTCGGCAGGCCCGGCGCCCATTGAATGACATCCGGCGAGGCAATCGGGCCGATCTCTTTACGCACCCAGTTCTTCAGCTCCAGGCGCAGTTGCTCGCTCGTCTCTTCACCAGCGTTCAACGTGACGTAGACATAGATGCCCTGCCCCTTGATGTCGTGCGGCACACCGACCACCGCCGCTTCGGCGACTTTCGGGTGAGCGACCATCGCGCTTTCGATCTCGGCGGTGCCCATGCGGTGGCCGGAAACGTTGAGCACGTCATCCACGCGACCGGTGATCCAGTAGTAACCGTCTGCGTCACGACGCGCACCGTCACCAGTGAAGTACATGCCACGGAAAGTCTTGAAATAGGTGTCGACGAAACGGTCATGGTCGCCATACAGCGTGCGCGCCTGGCCTGGCCACGAGTCGAGGATCACCAGGTTGCCCTCGGCAACGCCTTCGATGATGTTACCCAGGTTGTCCACCAACGCCGGCACCACGCCGAAGAACGGCCGCGCTGCCGAGCCAGGTTTCAGCGCGTGAGCACCCGGCAATGGGCTCATCATGTTGCCGCCTGTTTCAGTCTGCCACCAGGTATCCACGATCGGGCAACGGGACTGGCCGACATTCTTGTAGTACCAATCCCACGCTTCCGGGTTAATCGGCTCACCGACTGACCCCAACAGACGCAGGCTGCTGCCATCGGCGCCTTCAACAGCGGCGGTGCCCGACGCCATCATCGCGCGGATCGCGGTCGGCGCGGTGTAGAGGATGTTGACCTTGTGCTTGTCGACAACCTTCGCCACCCGGGTGATGTCCGGATAGTTCGGCACGCCTTCGAACAGCAGCGTGGTCGCACCGTTGGCCAGCGGGCCGTAGACGATATAAGAATGGCCGGTGACCCAGCCGACGTCGGCGGTGCACCAGTAGATTTCGCCCGGGTGGTAGTCGAACACGCGCTCATGGGTCATTGCCGCGTACAGCAAATAACCGCCAGTGGTGTGCTGCACGCCCTTCGGCTTGCCGGTGGAACCGGAGGTATAAAGGATGAATAGCGCTTCTTCGGCGCCCATTTCTTTTGGCGCGCAGACGGTGCCCGCCACTTTCATCAGGTCTTCGTACCAGATGTCGCGATGCTGGTTCCACTTGATGTCGCCACCGGTGCGCTTGCACACGATGACTTTCTGAATGCTGCTGGTTTCCGGGTTGGTCAGGGCGTCGTCGACGTTGGCCTTGAGCGAGATCTTCTTGCCGGCACGAATGCCTTCGTCGGCGGTGATCACCACTTTGGATTTGCAGTCGATGATGCGACCGGCCAGGGCTTCCGGCGAGAAACCACCGAACACCACCGAGTGAATCGCACCGATCCGGGCGCAGGCCAGCATGGCGACCACGGCTTCGGGGATCATTGGCATATAGATGGTCACCACGTCGCCGCGGTGCACATCCTGGCCGCGCAAGGCGTTGGCGAACTTGCAGACTTGTTCGTGCAGTTCGCGGTAGGTGATGTTGCGGCTTTCGGCAGGGTCATCCCCTTCCCAAATAATCGCGACTTGATCGCCACGCTCGGCCAGATGACGGTCGAGGCAGTTGTAGGAAACGTTCAGCGTGCCGTCGGCGAACCATTTGATATCGACATGGTGATCGTCGAAGGACGTCTGCTTCACCGTGGTGAAAGGCTTTATCCAGTCGAGGCGCTTGGCTTGTTCGCGCCAGAAGCCGTCCGGGTTGACGACCGACTGCTGGTACATGGCCTTGTAAGTGGCCTCGTCAGTCAGCGTATTGGCTGCTACCTCGGGACGAACGGGATACAAAGAAGCCGCACTCATCTTTCTTACCTCGGTGGAATAGTTGTTTTTGTATGGCCCCAGTTGTAGCCGGGGCGGGCCTATAGAACCATTCGACGATGGTAGTAACAAGCCCCTACAAAATGTGGCTATACCGCGACGAAGCGCTCAAACCCACTGTTTTAGGGGGCTCGACGATTATTACCAAATCTGCCAAAGGTGTTTATCAAAAGCACAGCTATATGCCCGTCATGCCCAGGCCTAAAATCGGTCTCGCCAACACGGCAACGTGATTAACCCAGTTGCAGCCCCCACGAAGGCAGTTAATCCAAGACTCTTTACTAAAGCTCCACACGCAATCCCAAAAGGATTGCGTGACCCCATTCGACCTCAGAAAGGTAACTTTTAAATGAAAGCTTTATTGGTTCTGGCCCTCAGCAGTCTGTGCGCAACCGCCATGGCAGACGAGGCCCCGACTGATGTCGCACAGCAACAACCCGTCGTCGAGGAATACACCTACTCCACCCACCTGGACATCGCCAAAGTCATCTCGATGAGCGAAGTCCCGAACGTCTGCGAAGTAGTCCCGGCCAAAATGGTCTACGACGACTCCAAAGGTCAGCGGCACATTCTGCGCTACAGCGTCATGGGTAACGGCTGCTCCAACGGCTGATCCGCCCCACTCTTATCCCCCAAGGCTCGACCCATCCTTTTCAAAGACCGATGAAGCGCCGAGCCTTATATCGATTAACTCGATTGCTTTAAGCATATATTTGCACTTTTTAATCAAATTATCTGGCGTAGTATGAATTCCACACCAAGGCACACAACGCCAACGAACCTGGAGCCACTACCATGAAAACCAAACTGATCCTCGCCCTGACCCTTTCCGTCCTGGCCGCCAACACCTTCGCCGCCGATGGCTACGACCGCACTGGCTCGGCTGCTTTCAACGACGCGGCTGTCGCTTCTGACGGTTACGACCACACCGGTTCTGCCTCTTTCGCGGCTGACGGTTTTGATCGTACGGGCGCTGCCAAAGTCGCTGCCGATGGCTCCGATCACATCGGCGCCGCCAAAGTTGCCGCCGATGGTACTGACCGCGTGGGTGCCGCTCGTTTCAGCTGAAACCGGGCGCGACATCACAGCCCGACTTCGGTCGGGCTTAGTTGTGTCTGGAGTGGTTGAAAATCGACCAAAACCACAACATGTAGTGAAAAACAGGGGTTTTTGGTTGTTTTTTGAACAACGCTTTTCAAGACCCTTTGCAGCTCGGAATTGCACACAATCTCGTCCACAAAACCCCGTCTATTGCTCTGCAAGCCCCGCCCCATCTGGCTTGCGCCATAACAGCTGCCCGTAACGGTGCGAACACCCCGGCCTCACCGTCAAAAACCAGCCGAAACAGGCGAAAAAAAAACTTCCTCCGCCAAAGCCCTGTAAACCCTCGCTCCAACCTGAAAACGCCCCTCACCGAGCCCTCCAGGTGCCATTTCGCCGCACCACGGGGCCGAAAATTTCCTTATAATGCGGACTTAAACGGGCCTGCAATATTCCCTTACAGGAGTGAAAAGCCAGTCTGAAGCCCACGCAGAGCGGTTCGCGATCTCTGCGCCCATCAGCGGCTTCGGAACACCCGTACAAAATTCTGTTTATTGCCTGCGTTGTACTGCTGCAACAAACGATTTCCTTTAGATCCAACGCGGCCAGAACCGGCCGTGTGAAAAACCAACCTATCAGTTTTCACACGGGCAACTGGCCCTCACGCAGGAGACGACACGTCATGCTGAGCTGGGACGAATTCGACAAAGAAGATGACGGCGAAGTCGCTGTAAAAGGCGCCAATGCCGGCCACGCTTCTGAAGCCAACATGGACCGCCTCGACAGCGCCGGTGGTGCCGCCGCTCAAGAGGCCCGCGCCGTGACCGCGACGGACTCCGCCGCGATCGCCCGCGCCAAGGCTGCCCTGGATTCCCTCGACGTCGCCGAAGGCCTCGCCGAACTGGAAGGCGCCTCCGCCCGTGTAGCTGTCGATGAAAAGCGCATGATCAACTGCCGCGCCGACCTCAACCAGCTCGTGCCATTCAAATACGACTGGGCATGGCAGAAGTACCTGGACGGCTGCGCAAACCACTGGATGCCACAAGAAGTCAACATGACCGCCGACATCGCCCTCTGGAAAAACCCGGAAGGCCTGACCGACGACGAGCGCCGCATCGTGATGCGCAACCTCGGCTTCTTCTCCACCGCCGACTCCCTGGTTGCCAACAACCTGGTCCTGGCCGTGTACCGCCTGATCACCAACCCGGAATGCCGCCAGTACATCCTGCGCCAGGCCTTCGAAGAAGCGATCCATACCCACGCCTACCAGTACTGCATCGAATCGTTGGCCATGGATGAAGGCGAGATCTTCAACATGTACCACGAGATCCCATCGGTCGCGAAAAAAGCCACCTGGGGCCTGAAATACACCCGTTCGATCTCCGATCCGAAGTTCGAAACCGGCACCATCGAAACCGACAAAGAGCTGCTCCGCAACCTGATCGCCTACTACTGCGTTCTGGAAGGCATCTTCTTCTACTGCGGCTTCACCCAAATCCTCTCCATGGGCCGCCGCAACAAAATGACCGGCGTCGCCGAGCAGTTCCAATACATCCTGCGCGACGAATCCATGCACCTGAACTTCGGCATCGACGTGATCAACCAGATCAAAATCGAAAACCCACACTTGTGGGATGCTGAGATGAAGGAAGAGGCTTCGCAGATGATTCTGCAAGGCACTCAGCTGGAGATCGAATACGCCCGGGATACCATGCCACGCGGCGTGTTGGGCATGAACGCGGCGATGATGGAGGACTACCTGAAGTTCATCGCTAACCGTCGTTTGAGCCAGATTGGTTTGAAGGAAGAGTATCCAGGGACTACGAACCCGTTCCCTTGGATGAGCGAGATTATGGACTTGAAGAAAGAGAAGAATTTCTTTGAGACGAGAGTTATTGAGTATCAGACTGGCGGGGCTTTGAGCTGGGATTGATTCCTGAGCTTGCCGCGATTTGACGATTAAATCGACAAATCGAAATACTAAAAGCCCCGATCTGATCGGGGCTTTTTTATTGAGTAGGAAAATACTTACTCAACTCAACCTTCTCCACTAAAACTCCTACAGCAATGTAAGCGTCCCTGCATCCCACTCCAAACTTCGGCTCGACTGGCTAAGATTGAGATAATCGTAGATAGAGATCTTCAACAAGACCGAGGGATGGTAAGAAGGTCGGCGAGTGTCGGTTGGTATAACGCTTTCAAACCCAATTTGAAATGCGATCAGTGCTCTACAGCAGTAAAGGGCGATTCATTTTGCGCAGGTCATTTACCCATAACTTCTGAACATTCGGCAACCCGCCGACAGACAACATCATAAACAATTTTCGCGATTTTGTTTGCCAACAATGGCGGTACCGCATTACCCACTTGGTGGTATTGCTGGGTTCGATTCCCTTCGAAATAATAGTTGTCTGGGAACGTCTGAAGCCGCGCGGCCTCGCGAACGGTCAAGCTCCGACATTGCGCAGGGTCGTAGTGAATAAAGTAGTGCCCATCCTTCGAGATATGACTAGTTATAGTAGTTGCAGGAAGCCCTGCAAGCTGCACCCTGAAACGGTCACTAAACTTACCGCTTTCCCAATTCTTGTGAGCGGGAGCGAGACCAGGAAGAGAAAATTGCTGATGACCTTTGGGCGAGTATTTGTTGTGTTCAGCAAAGGTACTCGCAAACGCATATCGCCGCAGGTCCGACAGCATATGACTGCGGGCATCGTGACTCATCCAATATTTGATATTGGGATCCTGATACCAAGCATCCAAGGATGGTATACCTGTATTACCTTGACCCTGCTCCTTTTGCACTCGTTCGCCACCTGAACTCTTTGGCGCATTGAAAAGTGCTTGACGAGTAGCTCGCAGAGGCGCGATCAGTTCGCCACTTTCAAGTTCCGCGTGACGCAGCAAATCATCTACTTCGTCAGCAACAGCCTGATACCAAGCTTCTTGAGAATCCGAACGCTTTGACAGCTTGCTTCTAAGCTTGGGCAGACCACCAATAGCTTGCCTCACCGATACCGGGTCGGTTGTTTTCAAAAGGTCATGGGGCGGAACATTACCGTGCTCGTCGAGCGCTATCCCCAGAAGGATGACACGATGGCGAGCTTGTGGAATTCCGTATTTTTCTGCTTCGATAATAAAAGACTTGGGATTTACCCTGCCCATGCAATCTGCAGAGCTGAACGACTCTTCGGAAACCAGAGAACAAATCTTGTATTTTTGGCCTCCTTCTGCGTTATCCAATGCTTTTGTAGGATCCACCAAATCTTCCAAAATTTGAGCAAAGATCCCTTTACCTCCAACTTTTGAAGACAAGATCCCCTTCACATTTTCCATAACGAAAACAGTAGGGCGATAATCTTTGATGATGCGTAAATAATCTTTATACAGAAAATGCCGATGATCATTCTCGGGAACATAACCCTGCTTGGCTTGGTTTCTGGATCGACCAGCGAGCGAATACGCTTGGCATGGAGGACCGCCAATTAGGACCCACGGACGCCCGTCCTTTTTCAATCTGTCGTTGATGAGACCATTCAATTCCTTGTCGCCCGCATCCGAACCCAAGGTTATTTGCCGTGCCTCCTGATCGGCGCGGCTCCAGAACTCTGCTGTTTCAGGGGTGCTAGGCTCTGCTGCCTCGCCATTGCAGTATTGGTAGTAACCCTTGAGTCCTTTAGGGTACTCGCGCTTGAGCAAGCGGTAGAAAGCACGCAGTCTAAGCGTCCTCCTAGCGACAGGATCCATTTCGGCAGAAACAATGATATCGAAATGACGGCCATCACCGGAGGATGAAAAACCCTCACCCAACCCGCCAGGGCCAGCGAAAAGGTCGACGATCTGGATCGCGTCCTCAACTGCAACAGCTGGCTCAGCGATCGCCCTCGGCGGGAAAAGAAGGTTCTGGTATTGAGTCATGGGCATCATTGGTCAAAAAATCAAGAATGGCAACCGCGTAGGCAGCCGAGTCGCGACACTCTACCAGGATTAGGACAGCAGCGCACTGCAGCCGCGCTCGCGACGATCACATCCTCAATACAGTTGGGCTGGAGCGTCGAATCGCCACTTGGTACGAAACTAAAGTCAATCTCTAATACGGCTGAGACTTCAGACCGGAAAGATCAACTCTATACTCAAACTGAACAACGCCTTCTGGGAGCACGCCACCTATAAAACTCGCAGGCGTTATTCGGGGAAAGCTGTCATCAACCGTATAGGACCGTGCCTCGAGCAGGTTGTACTCCTCTTTCCGAGCGGAACATCCTGCCTCCATCCCGAGCCGCTGCAACGCGCCCTCCAGCATGGCGGCGTCGACGCCGAGAGCAATGAGACGATCACAGATGAGATCGATCGACAGACCATCATTGACCGGCTCGAACCTGAAGTGGACCAGTTTTAACGGCTTACCGGATGAGGCGGCCAGCTGGAACTGCCCGGAGATGTTGATCACGGCCCCGTAACGGCTGATCGTCGACTTGACCTCGTAATCCGTCGTTGGAGTCTTGATGTCAACTACGCCGCCGAAAGGGCCGCTCCACTCATAGGTAGCTCCTTTGATGACCAGCATTTCCAAGGCCAGCAGTTCAGCAAGCACGTCATAGCCATGCTTGTCGACCAGAGCATTGCCCAGCAAATGCCGCCACCGTTGCCACCAGGCTAACGGGTCTGCCAGCAGCGCTTGACGTACAGCAATCCCGGATTCAACGCTGATCATATGCTCGCAGATCAATCCGAACTCGTTGCGGAGCCATTCAATGGACGACTCCAGCCGCAGGAAGCGCCGATGCTGCCCCCCGACAACCCGCTCCACTGTCCGGAGCCTGGCGCCGGCGAACCCTTCTGAAATCTCCAGGGGTTCGGAGCATTCAACAGCAACACCGAACCTGTCGCTTTCTCGAAAGACCCACGCCGGGCACGCTGCTGGCATCGCCTTGATGGGCAACATTCGGCCGCTCTCGTCAAGGTTGGCAAAGCCTTCCTGGATCTCTTTCAGAAGATCAGTCATGGTCACTATCCAAATCGATGGGCGCGCATCCCACATCGGCAAACAGCGCGTCCACGTAGCCGAACAAACCGCCCTTGCAAAACAGGGGTTCCTTCAACACTATCTGCGCCGTATTGAGCTTCATGATTGCCCTGAACTGATCCTGCGAGGGTTTGCGCAACCGACGCATCTTGAAAATCAGCCGTGTCAGATCAATCCTGAAGCCGCCCTTGCCAGGTCGCTCGACCAGTTGCACTACCGTATCCGTGGTCACACTCTCCAGTACTTTTCGGGTATTTTCCTCGGAGCCCTGCCACGTAAGGTGGACGGTCCACCACATCGCCCGCAACCAGATGCGGCTTCGGCCCTTCCAGTACCGCACAGGTGGTGCGCTGTCCCAACGACTTTTCACTAGATCCGGCAGCACCCGCAGGGAGAGAAAGCGCCACCAGCCATCATCTGCGGCGGTGCGAATATCCATGCCGGCCTCTGCCAATACCCGGTACAGGGCAAGGCCAACTTTCATGTCATAGGCGCCAGGGCCTGAGGCGTTACTTCTCGCTGTGGAGTCATACAGCGAGACGATGGCGAGTAATTGACGGCGGACCTCTTCCATTTCCGGACTGGACATGTCGGGGAGAAACGCATCGCTTTTGACCATCTCTTCAAAGTGGCGCTGCGACAGTTTGAGGTTCAGTGTCGGGAAACTCATGCTGCGCTCTCCAATTCCCGCACCCGGTGATCAAGCCAGCATTGGGTAGATATGAACAACTCCGGAAGTGAGCCTGTTTTCAGATCACCCAATCGAATGAATGAACGAACTGCGTCAGCAATACTCGCGATACCTTCATCGGCATCGGGCGCGCCCAGATACGTATCGAACTGTGCGCCCATGTCTTCCTTAACCTGAGCAATGACCAGCGCAAGCCAGGCTGCGAACACCTGACGCATCAACGGCGATTGCTCGATATTCAGAGCCCGGCGGTCGCGCAATTGTTCGAAATGCGGGTGGGCGTTGTTAAGTACAAGGGCGACGTAGTCGCTGGAGAATGGTTCATCCTGCGGATCGCTCCAGCAAGCTTTTAACTCCCACAATGGCCCCTCTGCACCCAGTGACTCCTCCAGCACAGGGAAAAGAGAGCCGTCACCGTCGATGACAATTTCGATTGGCTGTGCCAAGGAGCCCAGTCGTGCGCCTGGCTGATGCGCAAATCCGGGAACGAATTCTGCCGCGTATCGGCCTAGAAATGCTTGAACCGATAGAAGACCACTACCTCTGAGTGTCCCGGCGGCCAGTTCGATATCGAGTACCACGCCCTTGTCTTCTGCTTCGTGCCGCAGGCTACGAACAGACCCAAGCGTTCGCCAGCAGGAGTCTGCAGATGCCCACTCCAGCGCGAGTAAAACCTCAGCGTCCGTGTTCACCACACCGTCAGGACCGAAGATGGCTTCCAGAAGCGGAGCCCGCTCGATCAAACATTGAACCACCAAAGGATGTTCGGCCGGGTTCCAGTCGCTGTCCTTGCCCAAGGCATATTGATCACCACTCACCGCCGTCGCGCCCGGATCAATACCCTCATCCGACCGGAAGACATAGTTCACTTCCGACTCGCTTCCGCCGCCGAGTGGCGCATTCAGCATTCGGTATAGCGGCAGTCGCGTACTCATTCCGCAACTCCATTTGAATCCGAAATCCGGATACTGATCACCGGCCGTAACAACTTGCCACCGGACTCAGTCATTCTGACGTTAAGCTCCCCTTCCAGAATCAGTCCCGATTGAACAGACGCCGTACCAATCGAGAGTCTGACACCGGTTCCACCGGCAACCTCCATGCTCTTTACAGAAAAGGTCGCGTTACTGATGCGGAGTGACTCCAGTCGAAAGGGGAATGCGCCGAGCCCGCTCTCAAACCATGTATCAAAGGTTATCGGCCCGGCTTCGGAGTCTACAGATACAGTGATCTCCCTCGGCATGTTTGGCTGCACCATCCCCCATCTCAGACACCATTTCATAACGATGGCGGATGCTTTATGCCTGACTTCCACAATCTCCAGTTCGGGCGAAAGCACCGCACCTCCTCTGGATTCTTGTCTAATGGCCGCACGCGGCGCCGCCTTGCCAAACCGCCCATCCCCGCCAAACCCACGGCTAGGCAGTACGAGTTCGGCAAGTTTGCGTGACATCCGCATCAAAGGTTTTACGGTCACACTGGGCTGGGGCGGTACGCCGAAATCCTTCAAGGCCCGGCCACACTGAGCACGAATCTTCTCAACGACTCGCCCTCCGTTCACGTCTACCCAAGCGGCATGATCCGCACGCTCGCAACTTCTCAGATACCCTTCGAGATTCTGTATGGTCGAGCGTAGCCCTCTGGCTTGGGAGGGTAGGAGCTCCTGCCCCGAATCTGGCAGAAAGAGCGCCATAACGTATCGGCCGTCCGCAAAACCAGTGAGCCCACCGGCCCAGCCTCGCGAATCGATATTGTCATCCCAACAGACGTTCATTCCAGGAGAGCGCATGAACGTCACTATCGGACGATGGGGTGCGCCGCAGTCTGCCTTGGAGAAGATGCAGGTTTCCGGGCTAGCCACGTTGTCTGGCGCATCCATCTGCAACTGGCTAGGTGTTATCGCCACGGCAAGCAGCCAGCCCGCCGGAGCACTACCCACGAACTCACCGCGCAATTGAATAGCTCTGCAGAGTACATCATCACTCTTGACGCCTCTGGCCGTCAGATAATCTACCTCCTCAGGCGCCTCTCCTATCGCTCGGTCGTACAGGCACTGACTCACCCGGAATGTTGGCAACATGTCCTCGCTGGCTATCTCCTTGCCGTTCACCGATGCACTCAGATGTCTACCACTGGCGAAGAAGGGGTTATCCAGCCGCGCACTGAACCAGCGCTGGATCGCAACATTCACGTAATCTTCGTAACTGCTGTACCACCATGGCGCCGGCCTGCCCTCTTCGTCGAACACCGGCAGCAGGTTGTCCTTGAGCAATGGAATGATGATTGCCGTTCCGGTCGTTTTACCGGTGAACGGCCGGGCACCCAATGCCTCCAGGATCTCGTGGATGTGCTCCGGCGCCGTGATCGCTCGCAAGCTGTCATTCGCCCCCCACCAGGCAATGCCCGTTTGCGTCTTGCTCTGCAGGCGGTCGAATCGGCTTTCATCCTCGACAAGCGAAGCTACCAGCCGCTCTTCATACCCTTCGACCGTCTTGATCCGGCTGTAGTAGATGACCAGACCAGCGCCCATGCGGAAGTAACAGGTTTTGCCCAAACCCCATGAACCTCCCGCCCCATCATCAGCGCGAGTCCTGCCGATTTCGAACACGAGCTTCAGGAAATTGCCATGCTGACAGTTAGCTTCCACGCTGTCGAAGCTCATCGGCCCTGTCAGCCCCTCAGTGTCTGAATCGCGAATTTCAAGCAGTTTCGGAGTACGCGGATAGCGTTTCCCAAGCACCTCCAAGTTCAGCCCTTCGCTGAACGTGGAGGTAATGGCGCCCAGCGAGTGCTCGCGAATATGGAAATCCACCGAAATCGGCAGTGCCTGATTACCGTTGCGCCCTGCGTCGAGCGCATTCTGAACAGATTCGCGTACCAGCAGGTCCAGCAAAGGCGTTTCTTCGTTCTGCAGCGCACGGAGCAGGAACGCACCGGACTCCTGCATCGGCTGCAGTTGGAGGCTGTAATATTTCATGGGTCAGATCACGCCTACCGTTTCTTCAAGGTTATTTTCCGATGTAATGAAGTTATCCGGAATATCGACCGTCACATGAGTGACGTAGTGCTTCTTCTTGCCTTGCGAACCCGGCAGATAAAGGCTGATACCTAAAATGTGTGCCTTGGCATTGAGTGATTCCCTCACTCGGCGCGGCGCAGCGGCCACCTTTGTAGGAGGTTCATACTTGCTGTCTTTGTCGATGAGATAAATCAGCAGTTGAGGTACTGTTCCGACACCACCTTTGCTGCGAAGCTCCGCCACTTGGGAATTACTGAAACCTGCTTTCGAAAGATCACTCTCTTCAAGGCCGCGGGCGTCCGCTAGTAGATCCTTAGGATCTCGCAGCGCACCAATCGACACGCCATCATCCGAACGTTTATCAGCGAAGCGGCTACGGTTGATCCGACCTACAGCTTTGCCAGAAATTTCCCAGCTGTTTTCCGGCTTCGGTGAGCTGCCAGCTACTACGACGTTCCATTTCGTGTAGCCAGCGTTTTCAGCGTGCTCACCGAGCCATTTCAGAAACGCTTTTATGTCGGAGAAGAACTGATTCCCAGGATGAAACGACAGGTCTGCCAAATAATCGGCTACCCGACTTACGTCAACTTCACGCCAGACAAGACTGTGGGCCCCTTTCAATTTGGACTTTTCGAGGTCGGCACCTGCCGAACTCAAAAATCTATCAGTTGATGACAAATTGGCTTCGAGCACCACGGCAGCATCCTCGCCGTCATGGAAAACGGTTGTTTGCCGATTAATTCCCGAAAAGTCGAATGCCGCCTCGATCGCGCGCTGCATCTTGCTCGCACCTGTCGGACGAATCCAGGCCAAGCTCGCATGTACACGCACGCGAGGCCCGAAATCCTCAGGCTTGGCGCCGCCATGCATGAAGCGCTGCAGATCGTCACGAAGCTCCTCCTCCGCGACTGTCATGAACTCGTACTTTGCTCTCGTATCATCGGACATCCAGATGCGCGGCAACAGCTCATAGCCTTTGCGGTAACCAAACCAGCGCCCCATCTGCATGAGGGAATCTGCTTGCGCCGAGCCCCTAAGGAAAAAGGTGCTGACCAGATTTTCAATCGTCAGCCCCCGGGAAAGCGTACCGCCGCCGATAACGATGAACGCCGTACAAAAATTCAGGCCTTGCGACGCGTCAGGATAAAAGAGCCGCCGGACTTCGTTCTCGTCGGTCACCCCATTATTTGCGCAGTTATCGACACACACGTGGATACCGCGGTGGTACGTCCGTTTTGAGTCCGCATCCAGCTGAATGGCCGTAACCATATCGAGAAGTGTCCGGATTTCTGCAAAGAAATTGTCAAACGGCGGCAGCTCGCTAATCTCGGAGAGTCGTCCGTAGTCGTGGAAACGCTCGACAAACTGCGCAACATCCAGATCTGACGAAACCCTATCCCACACAGGCTTGAAAGTGTCGGCCAATTGATCATCATCATATGATGACCAAGCTTCGAGCGCTGCCTGCACCGCTTCACTCATGTAATCATGATGAAGCTGCCTTGCGCTGGTATGGATCAACATGCTCACGGGCTTTGCGGCGCCGGACAATCGCATCACTGCCACGCAGCACAGGTACCAGATCAGGCTTTCTTCCAGCGCGTGAGGCAGGGTCAGATCTTCCCCTTTGTGAAGGCTAGCAACCTGCTCTAGGTCCTTGTCAGTGACTTCACGAACGATTCCGAGCGGCTCCTTCTCATTTTCGGTGTAACCGAAAATCTGCACGGGCCCGAAATGTTCGTCCGCCTGCGGCAGAACCGCTATGAAATCCGTTGGATACAGGGTATCGCCAGGGCCCTCATTGAGAAAGTTGGCGGCGGGAGTGGCAGTGAACGCGACGTAATTCACGCACTGCAACGGCAAACTGATCAACTGCAGGATAAGCCCGTTGATGACCGTACGCTCTGCCTTCGAAACGTCATTCGAATTGATACCCGCCTGATCCGCTTCGTCATCAATAACCACAAGCCGCATCTGCGACATCCCCAACGGGTGTGCCTTGATCCAATCAATAAGATGTTTCAGTCGAGCCGGGTTCTTCAGGCAAACAACAAGGTGACGGTCTCTTCGTCCTGCATCGAACTGCATGTCCTGCGCACGAGCACCATAAGGGCTGTTCCTCGACGGATGCTCGATCGACTTCCAACTGACGTTACCATCATGCTGGAACAAGTCGCCGACCAGACGCTTACTGGTTTGTACCCGCAGGTTCTCGAGCGTCCCGGTCAGCACGACGAACAGGTTCCATCGATAGTCGGCCGCCATGGAAATCAGGCCAGCCATGTTGGCTGTCTTGCCTGACTGTACATGCCCGACCACCAGCCCTTTTACAGCCATGCGATCTTTTGTGGTCAGACGAAGGCGCTGGAGGACGCGAACCGCAGATCTCTGAATATTATCGACCGAGGTTTTCTTCCAGCCCTGCGCGATGAGGTATTTTTTGTAGAGCTGCCATGCGCTTCGAGCGTCTTGCGGAACTGCCATACCCGGCTCGGCCTCTTCCGCCCCTACAAAGACCAAGGGTCTCGTCGCGGCGACAGATTGCTGTTCCGCCTGCTCCTTGCGCCGAACGATTTCCTTCCAGCATTCAAACCGTTCTTCTGGGCTATTGCCCAGCGAAGGCCAGTCGTCCATTTCCTCCTGCGACAGAAACCAGTCATTGACCTTCTCAAGTGACTCTCCCATCCGGCCGAGCCTGGCGATATCGTCCCAGCCCCTTCCTTTCAGGCGCCAACCATCAATGAACGCGCGGCATTTGTCGTACGCTGGGTCAATACTGTAATCAGCCATTAGCATCCCTACTGTATTCGGAAGAGAACTCGAATCAGGAACATCGCCTGCATCCAAGTCAGGGGCAGGAATAGTGGCACAGAGCCGGCTGCCTTACAAAACCCTGTTATCAGGCGGTCGTGAATTACGAGTCCGCTCTTGCTTGCATATTTTTCATCGCCATCAGACAGCGATATCTGTTCAGCCTTTTCAAAGAGCCGTTAAATTATCTGCTAAATACACTCTTGCCAGAGGTCGGGAGCCGCGTGCGTGAGAATTCAGCATAAGCGTCCGGGCATCCCGTCTTGCGTAACTAGGCCGGTTGCCAGCGATGCGGCAACAGTTCCCCTATTTCTTCACTCGCCCGTTGCGTCGCCAGGCGAGTGAGGACATCCTTCAATTTTGGAGGTCGGAAGGCATGTTTGCTGTTCGCTTACGAATCTCGATCAAAAAATCGAATCAATGGACTAGCGCGGGTGACTACACTTGATGAGTGCAGACATCGTCTCCCCAGAACACCGCTCCAAGATCATGTCAATGATCAGGGGTAAAAACACGAAACCCGAAATGGTTGTGCGTTCGGTGTGCCATGAAATAGGGCTTCGCTATCGTCTGCATCGTAAAGATCTGCCAGGTGCGCCTGATCTGGTATTTCCCAGACATCGATTATGCATCTTCGTCCACGGCTGCTTTTGGCACCGGCATCCTAACTGCAAATATGCGTATACACCCAAAAGCAGACTCGACTTTTGGCTTCCTAAACTCGCGAAGAATGTTGAGCGGGACTCGCAGGTTCAGGAAAAGCTGAAGGCACTTGGGTGGAAAGTCGTAGTTGTTTGGGAATGCCATACCAAAGACAGAGAAGTCCTACGCAATGAAATCCGTTTCGCATTCGGTTTGAATGCGTAAACCTACGTGCATTTAGCAAACAGTCGATGATCAATTTTATAGGGTTGACCATGCTGCTTTGACACCCTAGGCTTCAGTTTCGGCGCCTAAGAAACGCCCCAACCAGAGCGGTGTCCGCACCCGACAGTCATGCGGCTTTTTTTCGTCTGCGGTTTCTCTACGCCTGCGAGAAAATCCCCGTTATGTCGGGAGTGGGCGAATACAAGACCCGAAAGGGGAATATGTCCGGCCCGTCTCTGGTGGGTTTCTTAGCTCCCGACACCCATAACGAATGCCCTAAGAAAGCAGCCAGAGGTAAAGGAAATGCCTGAATCCCCATCCTTCACGATGAAGGAAAATTGCCGTACCCGCAGATCGAATCCCGTGCTTCCGCTTCAGGAGGTACGCCATGTCTGAACCGCTCATATCAACCCTTTTCACTCGTCACAACATCCACCTTCACGCCCTTCTTGTGGAGAACCAGGCCTGGTTCTGCGCTCATGACCTAGGGCGTTTGATGGGCAAGTACCTCGATGAACGCATGTCGCGCAAGCTCGATGCTGATCAGAGGCAGATGATGTTTGTCTACGCCCATGGCGCTGCGGAAGAACGCTTGATGGTGAGTGAATCAGGTGTTTACGCGTTGTTGGTTTATCACTACTGCCCTGAGTATCGATTACTACGCGAGTGGCTGACGCATCAGGTGGTGCCTGCGTTGCGTGATGCTCGACCATCGCGGGCGGTCGAGCGTCCGACGTTGAGCGTGCTGGATTGGCCTCAGATGTCGCTCAGCATGCTGCACTGGCAGGATGAACCCTGGATTCGGTTGCGGGATATGCCTTGTGTGTTGGCTGATGGTCCATTCAATCGGTGTGAGTCTTGGTGGCGGAAGGCTTCTAGGGTGTTGCGCGGTTTTTGATTGTTCGTCGCCTGTATAAAAAATCCGCTGTTTAAGGTTTAAGCAGCGGATTTTTATGTGGCATCTTTACTAACTCTTTCGACTTGGCCTGCTGCGCCGCTCCGACAGCCTATGAAGAAACTCTAGAACGCCACGCGGGCATCAAAAATGAGCGGGGAGTGATCTTAAATCTTGCACGAAGCGCTGTGAGATTATGATCTCCGGCAGATCATTCACTGTAAGTAAAAAAGAAGGCTGGCACTCTTGCGCTAGCTTCCGCCCTTCCAGCTTTATGTCCGTCGGCTCGGAAGCCCTGCCGCCCAGCGGATCATGTCTGCGAGAATCGGAAAGATGTCGTTATGCTTCGCCCCGAAGCGCATAAATCCCCCGCCCTGTATCGATCCAATGTCTCGATTCACGCCTTGTGTTTCCTCAGGGAGATAGTCGACCAGCGTGCCCAGACCTGCATCCAAACGCTTCCCGTCGGTTAAAGAATAGAAATTCCACATCGGGTTTTGGTGCGAGAAGTCAATGCTCGGGATCTTCTCCAGGAGTTGCGCGAACTGTCTATCCGCATCGGCCGGACGACGGTTGCTAAAGTTCAGGTCGTAGGTGATCTTGGCCAGCGCTTTCAAAATAACCGGCTGTGCAGCAACCGTCTTTTCCTTCGCCCTGTGGTTACCGAAATCCGGAATTTCCACAATACGGCTCCATAGGTTCAAAACCACCTCTTCACGCGGCTCGATGACTGCAGGAGTGGCTCCGGCAACATTCCCCTTGTTTAGGAAGGCGATAGCGTTTACCGCAGCCATTTCCTTGAGAACGAGTGCTCCGGAGTCTTCGGACCAATCTTTAGCCTCGGCTTCTGTGATCGTGATCCCGAGTTCGCCCGCCAGCTTGTGCTTGATGAAGTGGGTGATGGGGTTCGACCCATCGAACTGGAAGGCCAGTGATGCATCAACCTTCTTGCCCAGACGGTTTAGATCATGGAAGAGCTGTCGCTCCTGATCTATATCAAGTCCCAAGTGCACCTCGACAGTCAGCGTGGCATAGGAGCGGGCGGCCTCATACGCTTCATTCCAGACGAGCATTTCCTCCTCCGAAACCTGCTTGCCTTTCTCCACGAAGAGGACCGCCCCTTTGCCGGGATACTTGCCTGTCTGTCGAACCTGTTCTAGGAAGGTCATCACCATGTCGGCGGCGTGACGGCGATGCTGTCCATCAACGACCCAGAGGATGTGGCGCTCCGAAAGGAAAACCTTAAAGGCCGCCGTCTCGCCAGCACTGGTTTCAAGGCGAAAACCGCGAATGCCGCCTGCTCCATTGCCGCCCGGAGGCACATTGCGGATGTTGCAAACGAGTGGCTGGAGCGAGAAGTAGGGTTGCTCACCGAGCATACGAAGGATCGCGTCAAATGCTTCCGGAACCGGTTTCCCTGTGGCGGTGCGTCGTATCTTTGCTGCAGATACGAGCCCCTTCACCATGTAAACCGAGAGTTTTTTGGCGTGGTTCTCGTCTAGCGTCCTCTGGGCGACTGGCCCAGTTTCGCGATTGTTTGCGACTGCCGATATGTCGGCGAATTTCCGGAAAGGTACAGACATCGTAAATACCCGATGCCCCAGATTGTGACCGATGAACACTTTGAAAGGCGTCTCGTTAACGTCTCCAGCATCCGACAGTATGTCGAGACTGTCGAGGCTCTGCGGGGTGTTCGAGCCAACGAGGGGAATAGGTAGTTCGCCAACCTTTGGGTACATAGCTTCACCTTTTGTATTTGAGTATTCCGCTTGCGTCTGTTTTTCATTCCAGGAACACAAAAATAATCACCCTTGGCATCAAGAAATGTCAACAAATATCACTCCATGGGATATTATTTTTTTATCCGAGTGGGTCAGGCTATTGATTTTTAAGCCTTTGCCTACACGCTTAATTGTTGATGCAGGGCATTGCGAGTAATGCCTCGCTCCTACCCCGGTTTTGCACCGCGTTGAAAACAGTCAGTGCAACCCGCCCCGCCTCCCGCTATTAATACCCTTCCCCACTCAAGGACCCGAGCCCCCATGAAATTCGACCTCGCCTACTGCCTCAGCCTCGACGACAAGCTGTCGATCTATGACGTGCGCGATTTGAATTTCGACGAAACCATGGAGTTCGATTCCGCCAAGGAGCATTTCCAGTGCCCCAACGATGCCTGCCGTTTGGCGTTCGATGCGGCCAACGTGTTGGGGACGTTCAACGCCAAGAATGTGAATTACGTGCGCACGCCGCACTTCAAGAACATGCCCAGCACGCGGCATGTGGCGGATTGTCCTTATGTCAGCCTGAAGACGCCGGCGTCGGGCCTGGAGACGGACGGTACGGAATCGGATGACGGTCGGGAGGAGCATTTCCCGTCGGAGTTGTTACTGACTCGGCGTGAGTATGTGCGTAAGCCGTCGAACCCGGCGGTGGCGGCGGATGTTATGCGCGATGACCCAACACCCACTTCAGCGGCCAGTAACGTCGAGCAGCCGAGCCGGGAGTCGGCGCCGGACAAGACCAGTGTCTTCGCCCATCCGGTGGAGTGTTTTGTGTCGAACTTCGCGGACAAGGAGCTGCTCAAGCGCATGCCGCTGAAGATTGGCGAGCACACGGCGCCTTATGGGTCGTTCTTCAAGAAGATCGAGTATCTGCAGGACAACAAGGGGCTGATTTACTGGGGCAAGATCAAGGAGATCAAGGATTACACCCAGAGCTTTCGCATCGATTTCGAACAGAAGGTCTGGTTCAAGCAAGCGGACGAGGCGAAGAAGAAGCCTTATTCGGTCAACGTTTACCTGAGCAAGAAGCTGATCGACAACTACCGCAAGCGCAAGGCGTTTCTGGAGGAGATCAAGCACGCCGTCGACAGCGAAGCGGAGTTGTATTGCTTCTTTTATGGCGTGACGCCGGAGTTGAAGCAGGTGCCGAGCAAGAAAAACCCCGAACAGACGTTCGGGGTGTTCAGTGCCAACATCGAGAACCTGGATCACTTCATCATTCGTGAAGCGCCGGGGTTGGCAGCAGGCTAAGGATTAGTTGTGGGGCAGTTCGAGTTTGACCGCGCCGGGATGTTGCTTGACCACGGCGTACGGCAGCACTGACCAGCCTGGGTCATCGCAATTACGTTGTACGCGGGCGAAGTACGGTCCCAGGTACAGGCCTTTGGCGGTGAAGTGCCAATTGGAATAACCCCAAACGCTTTCGTCGGTGTAATCGCAGCTGTCCTCGTCAGCCGGCTTCTGCATTTCGTCGGGGTACAACGCGGTGAATTGCTTGATCAGCCATGGTACGAACACTTCGCGCTGATAGGTGAATCGTGCCTTGCTCTCTTCCTCGGTCAAGGATGTATCGCTCGCGCCGTCGCGGTCGGCGTGCAGCAGTGGCTTGCCGTTACCCACCCACAGCACGTCTTCCAGCGACAGGCTATGGCCGGTGTGAACGTCGAGGTTGATCGGCGAATTGCCAAAATCCGGGTGAGCGCCGCCGCAGCTGTAGCCGGTGGAGATGTTCAGGCTGACCACATCGGGCGATAGGAATTGGGGGGCGACGCCTTGGTCGAACTCGGCATATTCCCCACCTCCCAGCAAGCAGCCGTGGTAGTTGATGACTTCGCTCCAGAGCCGCTCCAACAATTGCTGATTGACCCGCTGCTGGTCAGCTTTCGGGTAGCCGGACTCGATGCTGAACATGGAGAGACCGGACGCGGGCTCCGTCCACCATTGCAGGTCGTAGCCCATGAAGGACTCTTTCTTGCCCGGTTTGAGTTTCAAGCCTTGCAGGCGCAGATATTCGTAAGGATCGCTTTTCGGCAGCGCGGCGATGAAGGGCAAGGCGTCTGCAGCCGGTGCCGGGAGCTTGGCCTCGGTCAATTGCATTTGCAGAACTTTGCCCTTGGGGCCTTTCCATTCGCCTTGCCAGCCGTTGGCCGTTTCTTGCAGCTTCAGGGTTGGCTGGGGTTTGTCTTCACCGTAGCGGTTGTTGCCTTCGGTTAGCGTCAGGGTCTCTTCTTGCAGCGAGCCGCTCAGCTCCAGGTCGCGATGGTATTTCTCATAGAAGTAGCGGCCGGTGACTTCGTCCGGCTGGTTGGTGTTGAGTTCCAGCACGATCGGCATCTTGCCCAGGGTGCCGGTGAACACTCGTCTCCCGTCCTCGGCATGAGCAGTGGAACACAGCATGAGTAACAGCGTGGCGACTGGCGCCAGGCGTAACAATCCTTTGAACATTGATCGATCCCTGAATGAGTCGGAAGCCGCGCCGGGCAGGTTGCATGCGGCGCAGGTTGAACGGGGGACGGATTATGGCGAGGTTGCAGGGGAGAATCGAGCCTCACACGCCCCACTTCGTCGCCATGCTGAGCATCACCACCACCAGCAAACCAATATAAACCCGCGCATGCACCCGATCCGGTATCCGCCCGATCCACGGCGTGGCCAGCCGAATCCCCACCAGCGACCCAACCGTCAGCAGCGTAAACGCCAGCGCATCCACATAACCGATAAACCACGGCCCCAGATCAAACTCGGTAAACCCGGCCATCGCCATATAAGTCAGCGTTCCGGCCACCGCAACCGGAAGACTCAATGGATTAGCCATGGATGTGGCTTGCGACATGCTGAGGCCACAGCGTCTTAGCAACGGCACGGTCATGACGCTGCCGCCCACCCCAAGAAAGGTGGCGATAGCGCCAATTCCCACGCCGCCGCCAGACACTTCTGCCCCGCCCAATCGCCGTGGGATCACAGCATCAGACGGTGTAAGAAAACCGCGTCTGAACAAGCAATCCAGAATGGTCACGCCCAGGTAAACGATGAAGGCAGAACGGATCAGCTCACCACTCGCCCACATCGCGGCCGCAGCTCCGACGATCGCGCCCAAGCCGATGAACCCGCCCAACGGCCACAGGTAATGGCGGATGAGATTGCCCGTGTGGTGATGTTTTCTGGTGGCGATCAGTGCATTGACGATCATCACGCAGGTCGAGGTGGCTACGGCAATGTGCATCGCCGATTGGCCGATGGGATCGTCGATGCCGTGGCTGGCCGTGAGCATGCGGTACAGCAAGGGCACGACGACAAATCCGCCGCCGAAGCCGAATAGCACAGCGGTGACGCCGGTCATGCAGCCGAAGAGTGCCAGCAAGAGGTAGAAGAACATCGCGCATCGTCCGTGGGTTGAGAGTGGCCGACGATAGAGCGACGGGGCTTGGCCTGCTTCAGCAAGTAAGCCAATAATGTTTGCGTTTACGCCAACCGCTGGGTGCCGCTCGATGCGCAATGTTTCGATTGATCTGCTGGACGACACGCCACGGCCGGTGGTGGCCATCGGTACGGATTATCCCGACGGTCATCGGTTGCCGCGCCATACCCATCGACGGGCGCAGTTGTTGTATGGCGCCACGGGGGTGATGCAGGTGAGCACGCTGGACGGCAATTGGGTGGTGCCGCCGCAGCGGGCGGTGTGGATTCCGCCGGGGGTGGCGCATGAGGTGTTGATGCTGGGGGTGAGCACCCGCAGCGTGTATATCGAACCGGGGGTGGTTGATCTGGGCAGCCGCTGCCAGGTGATCAGTGTTTCGCCGTTGCTGCGGCATTTGTTGATGGAGGCGGTGGAGGTTGCGCTGGAGTACGACGAGGCCGGGCGCGATGGGGCGCTGATCGACTTGTTGCTGCATGAACTGGCGCGCAGTGCTCCCCTGCCGTTGCACATTCCGCTGCCTGTGGATTCGCGGCTGCTCGGGTTGTGTCAGACGTTTCTCCGGCAACCGAACGCTCACCAATCGCCGCAGCAATGGGCCGATCAGTTGCACATCAGTTTGCGTACGTTCAATCGTCTGTTCCGCCAACAAACCGGGCTGAGTTTCAGCCAATGGCGGCAGCGGGCCTGTGTGGTGCTGGCCTTGGCGCGGCTGGCGGTGGACACACCGGTGACGCGCATTGCCCTGGATTTTGGCTATGAAAGCCCGGCGGCGTTTTCGACCATGTTTCGTCGGGTGCTGGGGC